>RFJF01000114.1 GCA_003695455.1 Chloroflexota bacterium | reverse complement strand
GGCGGTTCTCGATGCCGGGCGGCTGCCGGTAGCCCGTGCCCTCAAAATGCCGGGAACGCTGCTGGCCCGGCGGGCGCAGTTGCTCGACGGCTGGCGCTACCGGCAAATTTTGCGCCGGGCCGGGGTATCGCTGCGCTCCGGCTGGTCGGTGGTGGCCGCCCACGGCAACGAGTCTGTCTCAGGGGCGGTGATTGCTCCGCTTGATTCCGGCGGCGCGCCCATCCCCGGCAAAAAAGAAACGCTTGCCGTAGATACCATTTTGACCGGTTGGGGATTCACCCCCGCTACGCAGTTGAGCCGCATGCTGGGCTGCGAGCACCGGTTTGACCACGAACTGGGCGGCTGGATTCCCCAACGGGGCAAGTACCTGCAAACCACCTACCCCGGCGTGTTTGCCGCCGGCGATGGGGCAGGCATCGGCGGGGCAGAACTGGCCCGGATTGAGGGGCGAATTGCCGGGGCCGCGGCGGCGCACCACACGGGCTTCCTCTCCGACATTGAACTGGACCGTGTTGCGGCCCGCGAGAAGTCCGCGCTGGCAGGCGGGCGCCGCTTTGCCCGGCTGCTGGGGGCGTGGTTTGCGCCCGCGCCGGGGCTGTTCACCCTGCCGGATGACGAGACCATCATTTGCCGCTGCGAGTCGGTGCGGCAGCGGGAGATTCGGGCGGCAGTGGAGGCCGGGGCGCACAGCCTGGCCGAGGTGAAGGGGCTGACCCGCTGCGGAATGGGCAACTGCCAGGGGCGCGTATGCGGCCAGCCGGCGGCGCGGCTCATCGCCCGCGAAGCGGGGTTGAACGGCTCGCCGGCCGAGCAGATGGCACAGGTGGGGGCGTTCAGTGTGCGCCCGCCTGTTTTTCCGCTGCCGCTATCGGTGCTGGCAGAGGCGGCCGAATCCTGACCCACCCTGCCGGTGATTTGTAAAAATGTCTAACCTGTGCTACGATGCCGTACACAAACAGCATACGTTGTTTACACTCACTATACAGCTTACCCTTCAGCATTTTGAGCATTGCCCCGGCTTCGTCAGGCATCCCGTTTTGGCCGCTTCATTGATTTTTGGTTACCCCCGGAGGGCACAGTGAAAATCGGCGAACGTGTTCGCAGACAGCGCAAAAAACTGGGCCTCAGCCTGCGTGAACTGGGCGCGCAAACCGGGTTGACGGCCGGTTTTTTGAGCCAGATTGAAAACAACCAGATTTCCCCCTCGCTCAACTCGCTGCAAAGCATTGCCACTGCCCTGCACGTACCCATGTTTTATTTTCTGGATGAAACCCGTCCCAACACCGTTGTGCGCGCCAACGAACGCCGGACCCTCTACTTTCCGGACTCTCACATGGGTTACGATTTGCTATCGCCGGAAATCACCCGCCAGATGCTGCCGCTGCTCATCAAAATGGAACCGGGGGCCTGCCGGCAAGCCATGCCGCTGGACAAACCCACTGAGCAGTGGATGCACGTGGTTCACGGCAAAATGCGCATCACCGTGGGTAAAACCACGCACGAACTGGACGAAGGGGACAGTATTTATTTTGACGGTGATTTATTGCAGGAATTTTCGGCGGTGGGGGATGGCACGCTGGAGCTGATTTGCTGCATCACCCCGCCTGCGTTGTAATTTCAAATCCGGCAGATGACTGCCAAATACAGGTAACAGATGGCAATCAACCGGGCTGCTGCCGAGGCGGCCATCCGCGCCCAATTTAACGCACTTGAAAGGCAAAACCCCGACCAGTTTTGCGCACACATTCACCCCGCCGTAACGGCCACTTTTGGGGCGGTTACATGGCAGGGAATTGACGAAGTTTGCGCCGCCATGCAAGAGCAGATGTTTAATTATACGGCGCTCCAGTTACGTATCGTTCGATTACTGGTAGATGTTGAACAGCAAGCTGCCGGAGTCTACTGGATTCAACGCAGCGTCACCGTTGCACACGGCGATTGTGTGGAAACGCAAGGCGGCACAATTATTGAGTTTGACAATCAACTCAGAATGCGCCATTTCCACTTTTATCTGGACACCATCCGCCGCCGCATCATTACCGGCATCAACGAGCCGTGGCCGGAGGTCGGCTGGTCGCCGGCCCGCGATTCAGGGCAGCCGCCCAGCCGGGCCGCTGCCAGGCAGATAATCCACGCTCACGCGCGGGCATGGAGCAGCCATGAGCTGGCGCAACTGCGGGCGGTATTTCACGATGAAATTTGCGTTTGCCCGCCGTGGGATTTTCAGCAGGGTTGGCCTGACGTGGCTCGCGCCGCAGAAATTTACTTTGCCAATTACACCGATACACACGTTACGCCGCGACGGGTCCTGTTCGATTCGGCGCAGCCGAATTTTGGATTTTGCGAGCAGACTTTTGCCTGCACCAACCCCGATACCGGCCGGCGCGGCGCAGATGAAGACCTGGCCTTTTTTGAGATTGCGCAGGGCAAATTGCGCTACTGGCGCACCTGGTTTGATACCAGCAGCAGCGTGCAAAGCCGCCAAAAAACTGCCGGTCACATTCTGAAGGGGCTCAACGAATGAACACCGGCGTTACCGGCCAATCGATTCGCCAATTTTCAACCACGGTCAGCAACAGCCACCACGCCATGGCCGGCGCGGTCATCGCGGCATCGGCGGCACAGGCGGCATCTCTGGGGTACGCCTGCATGAAAATCAGCTTGGCCCACGGCGCGCAGAATGTGGCCCAAATTGCGCCGCAAATAAAAAAAATGGGCGTCATTCAATCTGATTTGCTTGATTTGTGTGACCGTGACGCCACGGCCATTGCCGAATTTGTGGCCCATCGTGATGCGGGCCAGGTGTTAAAGGGGCAAACCTTGCTGTGCCGGATGCCCGCAGATGTGTGCCAATTGAGCATCAACGCGGCGCAAGAGTTGGAGGCGTTCCGTGGTCAGGTTTCGGAGCAGGTGCGGGACGATATGGAAATGGCAATCAGCCTGCTGGCGGCAGCAGCCCGGGCCGCCCTGCTGCTGCTTGACAGCAACCTGCGCATCTGGCCGGAGCCGGCCCTGCTGCAAAAATTTGAGCCGGAATTGGCGACGCTGGAAACACAAATCGAACAACTGACACCCGTTCAACGCATTCGGAGGCAAAGCGCAAATGACAAGTAACAAAATAACCCGGCACAAAACCGTTTTTACCACCGAACGCGGCCAGCGCCACCAGCAGGCCGCGCTGAGCGCGGCGCCGGATTATCTGGACATCACCATGCTGCGCCAGCCAGACCGGGAGACGTTGCTGGCGCATCTGGCCGATGCCGAATATTTCATCTCGGAGCGCACCGGCGTGGTTGACGCCGGAATGATTGGCGCGGCGCCCAACCTGAAACTCATTCTGCGGCTCGGCTCGCTGACGTACGATATTGACACGGACGCGGCGCGGGCCGCCGGCGTGATTGTGTGCCGCTGGCCAGTGGGCACCGTCATCCGGGTGGCGGAACATTTGGTCATGCAAATGCTGGCGCTGGGTAAAAAATTGCGCGAGGTTGAGCGAATTGCGCTCGATGCTACGCCCTACTGGGGCGAAAGCAAACGCACCGACGAGGACACCTTTGCCTACAACTGGTCGGGGCGGAATGACGTGGAAGGATTGTGGCAAAAAACCATCGGCATTTTGGGGTTTGGTGAAATTGGCGTGGAGCTGGCCCGGCGGCTGGCGGGCTGGGATGTGACAGTTCTGTACAACAAGCGCCGCCGGCTGCCAAACACAGTTGAACGGGAATTGGGGCTGACGTACGCCCAACTGCCCGCCCTGTACGCCCAAAGTGATTTTCTGGTCAACTTGCTGCCCTACTTCCCTGAAACCGATATGTTCATCAACGCGGCCAGTTTTGCCCAAATGAAAACCGGAGTCTGCCTGGTAAGCTGCGGCAGTGGCAGCGTGATTGACGAAGCCGAACTGGCCCACGCCGTGAAATCGGGCAAAGTGGGCGGCGCGGCGCTGGATACGTTTGAGTGGGAACCGCTCAAGCCGGATAACCCGCTGATTGCGCTGGCAAAGCAAAATTACAACGTGCTGCTCACGCCGCACACTGCCGCCGGGGCCACGGCCGCCGCTGCCAATGAACGGTTTGCTGATTTCACCAATATTGCCAACCACATTCACAACCAACCAATCAAGTACCGGGTGGTGTAAGTTGAGCACAATTCTGATTGAAAACGGTGCAATTGTCACCGTCAATGATAACGACGAAATTCACTCGCCGGGATATGTGTGGGTAGAAAATGACCGCATCGCGGCCGTTGGTGCGGGGTCGCCGCCGGAGGAACTCCGCACCCGCGCCGAAACCGTCATCAACGCCAACCTGATGGCTGTGATGCCGGGCATGGTCAACGCCCACACCCATCTGTTCCAGACGTTTCTGCGCGGCCTGGCCGACGACAAACCGCTGCTGCAATGGCTTGAATCGGCAATCTGGCCCGTGGCCCGGGTGCTGCAAAAAGAAGAAGCGTATCTGTCCGGAATGTTGGGCATGGTTGAAAACGTGCGCAGCGGCTGCACGGCGGTGAACGACCACCATTACGTGCACACCGAACCGGCCAACGACGACGCCATTTTCCGCGCCGCCGAGGAGGCGGGCCTGCGCTTTATGATGGCTCGCGGCTGGGCCGATATGAATTACCACGAGGCGTTTAAAGAAACGCCGGACCACATTGTCAAAGAGATGGCCCGCCTGCGAGAAACGTGGCACGGCAAGCACCAAAACCGCCTGCGGCTGCAATTTGGGCCGTTAATTCCGTGGGGCTGCTCTGATGAAACGATGACCCGCACCTTTTTGCTGGCAAAAGAATGGGGCATGGGCACGCATATTCACGTGGCAGAAAGCCGCGCCGAGGTGCAGATTGACCTGGACAAGCGCGGTCTGCGCCACGTGGAATGGCTCGATTCATTGGGGGCGCTGGATTCCAGCGTGCAACTGGTGCACAGCGTCTGGCTCAGCGACGAGGAATTGCGGATGATTGCCCAACACGGCGCGATTGTGGTTCACTGCCCGGTAGCCAACATGTATCTGGCCTCCGGCGTGGCCCGCATCCCGGAGATGCTCGATTTGGGCATCAGCGTGGCGCTGGGCACCGACGGCCCCGGCAGCAACAACAGTCAGGATATGATGGAAGTGCTTAAAACAACGGCGCTGCTGCAAAAGGTACACACGCTCAACGCCATGATTCTGCTGCCGGAAGACGTACTCCGCATGGCCTGCCGGGGCGGAGCGGAGGCGTTCGGGTTACCCAACGACATCGGTTCACTGGAGGTGGGCAAAAAGGCCGACATTACGCTGGTTGATTTAAACACCCCCTTTGCCATGCCCGTGCATCGCGTACCGTCGGCGCTGGTTTACAACATTAACGCCCGCGAAGTTGACACGGTCATCGTCAACGGCAAAATCCTGATGCGCCACAAAAAAATCCTGTTTGTGGATGAAGATGCCCTGCTGCGCGAAGCCCGCTCGGCTTGTGCGGGATTATTCAAACGCGCCGGCGTGGAAATCAATGAACAATGAACAAATTCTGTATTCTGATATCTGGACTCTGACATGAATCTAACCGGGAAAACAGCACTCATCACCGGCGGCGCGGTGCGCGTGGGCAAAGCCATCACCCTGGCGCTGGCGCAAGCCGGAGCCAACGTGGTTATCAATTACAACTCGTCTGCGGCCGCCGCCCAAGAAACCGCCGCCGAAGCTCGCGCGCTGGGCGTGCAGGCGCTGGCGGTGCAGGCCAACATTGCCAACGCTGCGCAGGTTGCGGCCATGGTCCAAGCCGCCGCCGACACATTTGGCGGCGTGGATATTCTGGTGAACAACGCCTCGCTGTGGCGGGAAACACCCTTCCCCACCGCTGATTTCAGTGACTGGCACGCCGTAACCAACATTCTCATCAACGGCGCATTCTACTGCGCCAACGCCGTTGCTCCGGGAATGCTGGCCCGCGGCGAAGGCGCAATTGTCAACATTGTTGATTTGGCGGCGTTTGAGCCGTGGCCCAATTACATAGCGCACAGCGTGGGTAAGGCGGCGCTGCTGGCGCTCAGCCGGCAACTGGCGCTGGAACTGGCCCCCGCCGTGCGCGTCAACGCCGTGGCGCCGGGGCCGGTGTTGCCCCCACCTGATTTTGACTCCGAACTCATTGAACGCACCGCCCACAAAACGCTGCTCAATCGCTGGGGCACGCCGGAGGACGTGGCCGAGGCGGTGCTTTACTTTGTGCGGGCCAAATACGTTACCGGCGAAGTGCTGGCCGTGGACGGCGGCCAACGCTTTGGGCATCGCAAAGATGAACACGGCTGAAGCAATGAACAATTACCAATTATCAATGACCAAACTCACCCAACTCCACAAACTCAATTGATTTACGATTTTGGGTTGACGATTTACGAGTAACGGACAACGAACGATGAACGACCAAACTCTCCGCTCACCCATCCCAACACACTCCACAAACTCAATAAACTCAACGAACTCTGCACAATTTGGCTGGGAAATTCCTAACGGCAACCGGCGCATGCCGTCCGACATTCGGGAGTACATCCCGCGGGTGCGGCGGATGCTGGACCGTATCAGCGGCCACTTCCATTCGGCCTGGATTCCCGACCATTTTATGAATGACCGGCAGGATAATTTCCCCGAATCGCTGACCACGTTGAGCTACCTGGCCGGACTTTACCCCAACCTGCATTTTGGGCCGGTGGTGCTGGGCCAAAATTATCGCAACCCGGCCCTGCTGGCAAAAATGGCCGCCACCCTGCAAATGCTCAGCGGCGGGCGGTTTGTGCTGGGTCTCGGCGCGGGCTGGCACGTTGACGAGTACCGGGCCTACAATTTTGAGTTTCCCGGCGCGGCGGCGCGTATTGCCCAACTGGCCGAAGCGGTGCAGATTTGCAAATTGATGTGGGACCCGGCCCAACCGACGGCCACCTTCCACGGCCAACACTACCGGGTTGACGGCGCGGCCTGTTTTCCCAAACCCCAGCCGCCCCCGCCGGTGATGATTGGCGGCGCGGGCGAAAAACTGATGCTGCGGGTCGTTGCCCGGCATGCCGACTGGTGGAATCTGGTGGGAGTCTCGCCGGAAACGTATGCCCGCAAAATTCGCGTGCTTGAGAATCACTGCGCCGGGGTGGGCCGCAACCCCGCCGGCATCCGGCGCACGTGGATGGGCGTGGTCAGCATTGCCGCCACACGCCGGCAGGCCGAAGCCGCGCTGGCCCGCTACCCCATTTGGCCGGAAGATGTAGCCATCGTTGGCACGCCGGAGGAAGTGACCGCCCGCCTGCGCGAATACACCGCGCTCGGCGTGGATTTGTTCATTGTGGCTTTTGCCGATGAACCGGCCTTCGACGGGCTGGAGTTGTTTATCCGGGATGTAATGCCGGAATTTGAGGTGTAAAACGAGTCTTTTTCCACTTGTCACTGGTCATTTGAACACAGATGACCAATGACAGAGGGCAAATTTACAAACACAAAGGACAACCAAAAAAAATGAACACCAAATTGTTTCAAAAAGATTTCATCACCACCCAGGACTGGAGCGTGGACGACCTGAACACCATGCTGGAACTGGCCTTCCGGCTCAAGGGCGAATTTGCCGCCGGCATTCCCCACGACCAGATTTTACGCGCCAAAACGCTCTACATGCTCTTTTTTGAAGAATCCACCCGCACCCGCAACTCGTTTGAGACAGGAATTACCCAGTTGGGCGGCCACGGCGTCTACCTCACCCCCAAAGCCACGCAAATCGGTCACGGCGAAAACGCCAAAGATACCGGCATTGTGCTCAGCAGTTACGGCCACGGTATCGCCATCCGGGATTGCCGCACCGGCATCGGCCAGAAATACCTGTACGAAATGGCCCAACACGCCGATGCGCCCATCATCAGTATGCAGGATGATGTGGATCACCCCTGCCAGGCCATGGCCGATTTGATGACCCTGATGGAGCTGTTTGGTCGCAATCTGCGGGGCCGCAAATTTGTCATCAGCTGGACATTTGCGCCCAAATATGTGCGCCCGCTCAGCGTGCCGCAATCGCTGGTAATGCTGATGCCCCGCTTTGGCATGGACGTCACGCTGGCCTACCCGGAAGGCTACCACCTGATGCCCGAAATTATGGAAACGGCACGCCAAAATGCGGACATCGCCGGGGTAACGCTGACCGAGACGCACAACATGGACGAAGCCTTTGCCGGCGCCGATTTTCTCTACCCCAAATCTTGGGGGCCAATTATGGTTACAGAAGAAGAAGCCGAAGTGGAGGCCATGGCCGCACAGCACGAAGATTGGCGCGTGACCGCCGAAAAAATGGCGCTGGCCCAAAAACACGCCGTTTACATGCACTGCATGCCGGTGGACCGCGGCCACGAGGTAGACGACGACGTGATTGACGGGCCGCAATCTGTTATTTACAAACAGGCCGAAAACCGCCTGCACGTACAAAAGGCGCTGATGGCGCTGACCATGGGCGGGCGCGGTTAACTGTCGCAAACAGGCCGGGCCTGCTATAATCAAATCCCGAAAGCAGGAGTAAAGAATAACGGCCTACTCCCTGCTCCCTACTTCAGTGTTTAATTGTTTCAACGAGGTGAATATATGCAAATCAACGTAATCATCAACGGCGATGAAAAAACGTTTGAGTGCGCCCCCGGCGATACGCTGCTGCGGCTGCTGCGCCGCGAAGGCTACACCAGTGTGCGCTTTGGCAGCGACACCGGCGAAACCGGCGCGTCGGCGGTGCTGGTGGATGGAAAACTGGTCAACAGTGATATTCTGCTGGCGGCGCAGGCCGACGGCCACGCCATTGAAACGGTGGAAGGGCTGGCGCAGGGTCTCAATCTGCACCCCATTCAGGAGGCGTTCATCCGCACCGGGGCCATCCAGTCCGGCTACTCTACCCCGGCGATGATTCTGGCAGCCAAAGCCCTGCTGGAAAAGAACCCCAACCCCACCGAGGCGGACGTGCGCGATGCGCTGTCCGGCATCCTGGACCGCGAAACCGGCTACGTGAAGCCGGTACAGGCCGTGCTGGAAGCGGCAGCCGTGATGCGCGGCGAAGCGCCAACCACGGTTGAACCCAACGTGGTCACGCCTATCATTTTGCCCGGTCAGGATTTTGGCGATTTGCCCGATAGCGGCAGTTCAGCGGGCGGAGCCGGCCCCACCCCGGAAATGGCGGGCGGCGGCCCGCAGGCCGGCGGCGTCGGCACACAACGCATCACGCTGCCCAAATTTGTAGTGGCCCCGGAAGCCCCGGAGCTGAAGGTTGTTGGCAAATCGGAGCCAAAGGTGGATGCTGTGAAGCTGGCCAAAGGCAACCCCGCTTTTGTGGATGACGTTGAAATGCGGGGGATGCTGTACGCCAAACTGCTCACCAGCCCCCACGCCCACGCCCGCATTTTAAACATTGATGACAGCGAAGCCCGCGCCCTGCCCGGTGTGCGCGCCGTCATTCACTACCAAAACGTGGCCCGCGTGCATTACGCCTCCGGCGGGCAGAGCTACCCCAACCCCCATCCCCACGACCAGGTGAGCTTTGACAACAAGGTGCGCTACGTGGGCGACCGGGTGGCGGCGGTGGCGGCGGAAACGCCGGAAATCGCGGCAGAGGCGGTGAAACGCATCAAAGTGGAGTACGAGGTTTTGCCCGCCGTGTTTGATGAAAACGAGGCCATCAAAGAAGGCGCGCCGGTCATCCACGATGAACCGGATATGCCGGACGCCTACGACGTAGCCCACAACATCAGCCATTTTATTGACGCCGATGTGGGCAACGTGGAGCAGGGTTTTGCCGAAGCCGACCACGTGTTTGAGGCCAAATATTACGTGCATCAGGTGCAGCAGGTTCCCATCGAGCCGCACATTGCCATCAGCTACTGGGATTCTGACGAACGGCTGGTGATTCGCTCATCCACGCAGGTGCCGTTTCACGTGCGGCGCATGGTGGCCCCGCTGCTGGGCCTGCCCGCCAAACGCATCCGGGTCATCAAACCGCGTATTGGCGGCGGCTTTGGGGTTAAGCAGGAAATGCTCATTGAGGATATTGTGGGGCATCTGACCATTGCCACCGGCAAACCGGTGCGACTGGAACTGACCCGCGCCGAGGAATTTGTCTCGAGCCGCACCCGCCACCCGCAAACCATCATTTACAAAACCGGCGTCAACAGCGACGGCACGCTGGTAGCGCAGCAAATGACCGTGCTGGGCAACACCGGCCCCTACGCCACCCACGGTCTGACCGTGCAAACCGTCACCGGCCTGCGCGGGCTGAGTACCTACAACGCGCCCCACAAACGCTTTGAGTGCAAGGTGGTGTACACCAACATCCCGGTTCCGGGCGCGTACCGAGGCTACGGCGCGCCGCAGGCGCTCTTTGCGCTGGAAACCCACATGGAAGAAATTGCGGTGGCGCTGGGCATGGACGTGATTGAGTTCAAACGAAAAAACTGGATCAAACCCGGCGACCCGATGGAAATTGCGCCGCAACTGGGCGAAGGCGAAGCCGACAATGTGACCTCGGTGCCGGTGGTGCGCACCAGCGGCCTGCCGGAATGCGTGGCCCAGGGCATGCAGGCCATTGACTGGAACCGGCGCAGCCAACCCGGCTGGAATCTGGTGCCGGGCAAACCGCATCTGCGGCGCGGGTTGGGTGTGGCTATTTGTATGCACGGCACGGCCATTCCGGGGCTGGATATGGGTGGAGCCAGCATCAAAATTAATGACGATGGTTCGTTCAATGTGCTGGTGGGCGCTACCGACCTCGGCACCGGTTCAGACACGGTGCTCAGCCAGATTGCCGCCGAAGTGCTGGGTGTGCCGCTGGAAGACATCATCATCTACTCCAGCGATACCGATATGACTCCCTTTGATACGGGCGCGTACGCCAGCAGCACCACTTACATTTCCGGTATGGCCGTTAAAAAAGCCGCCGAAAAAGTTCGCGAGCAAATCAAGGAACGGGCCGGGCTGATGCTGGGGCTGGATGACTGGAGCGGCGTGGTTCTGCGTGACCGGCAGGCCGTGGCCCCCGATGGCCGTTCGGTGACGCTGGAGGCGCTGGCCCTTCACTCGCTGCACCAGGAAGAGCAGATGCAGATCATGGCAACGGCCAGTTACGTTTCGCCGGAATCGCCGCCGCCGTTTGCTGCCCAGTTTGCAGAAGTAGAGGTAGACATCGAAACGGGACAGGTGACGGTCAAAAAACTGGTTATGGCCGTGGACTGCGGCGTGGCTATCAACCCCATCACCGCCAGCGGGCAGGTTGAGGGCGGCATGACGCAGGCGCTGGGCTACGGCCACTGCGAAGAAATGGCCTACGACAGCGCCGGGCGAATGGTCAATGCCGCGCTTGGCCCGTACAAAATTTATCGCGCCGACGAAATGCCGGAGATGGAAGTAATTCTGGTGCAAACCGTGGAGCCGAGCGGCCCGTTCGGGGC
>RFJF01000113.1 GCA_003695455.1 Chloroflexota bacterium | reverse complement strand
CGCTATTTTTGGCAAGAAATTTATTGTGGAAAGGTGATTTTAAAGCCGGCACCCGGCCCAGGCAGGATTTCAAGCCGGCCATCGAGCTGGTGAGTCAACGCGTTGACCAGCTTTAACCCCAGCGAGTCTGCGGTTTCAACGTTGAATTCCGGGGGAAATCCAATGCCGTTGTCGTGTACCTGTAATGCCAGAGTACCGGGGCCTTCGGAATAGAGGCTGACCAGAATCCGGCTGTCTTCACGCCGGGAGTCTGGAAATGCGTATTTGAGTGCGTTGGAAACAAGTTCGTTGATGAGCAGGCCGCAGGGGATGGCGGATTCGAGAGTAAGTTGAATATCCGGACTCACGTTGATGTTCAGACCAATGGCCTGCTCCGGTTTTTTATAGGTGTGGAACAGGTGGCGGGTTAATCCCCGGATGTGTTTCTCCATATTTATCCGGCTAAAGTCATCAGACCGGTACAGGTTTTCATGCACCAGCGCCATGGCCCGCACCCGGGTTTCTGTGTCGTGCAGAATGCTAATGGTCGGGTGGTCGTCAACCCGGCGAGCCTGCAAATCCAGCATACTGGAAATGATTTGCATGTTGTTTTTTACCCGGTGGTGAATTTCTTTGAGCAGAATCTCTTTTTCTGCCAGCGAGGCGTGAAGTTTGCGCTCGGCGTCTTTGGCGGCGGTTATATCCTGCCCAAACCCCACCGATGAACCATCGGAGAGTTGAATGTTGGTCCAGCGGGTGTATACTCGCCGGCTGTCTCGGGTAAGTTGCTCAAATTCCTGCCAGCCGGAGTGGTCGGTGCGGATATTGGCCAGCGCCACCGCGCGTTTGGCCGGGTCCGGGTACAGATGGTCCAGCATTTTTTGGCCTTTGGCTTCGGCCAGTGTCCAGCCAAATACCCGTTCCCATTCATGGTTGGCAAACTGCAAACGCTCGTCGGAATCGTACATATCAATCATTACCGGGATTTCATCAAAAATGGTTTGCAGGAGTTCGTTTTGGCGGCGAAGTTCCTGTTCGGCCAGTACACGGTTGGTGATATCAAGCAGTGAGCCGGCCAGTGTTTTTGGCGTGCCGGAATCATCGGTGATGAGTTCACCTTCGGCCAACACGTGCCGCACGGTTCCATCCGGGCGAACAATCCGTTTTTGTACGCGGTATGGCCGGCCTTCAAGGGCTTGTTGCAGGGCGGCGACGGTGCGCTCCCGGTCATCGGGGTGAATATACTGCATGCCGGTATCTGTTGAGGGGACAATCTGGCCCGGTTCAAGGCCAAAAATGCGGTAGAATTCATCGGACCAAATACTTTTGCCGGTAGCAATATCTATTTCCCAACTGCCAATGTGGGCCACGGCTTCGGCTCTGGCAAAGCGGGTTTGTTGTTTCAGCAGAGCCTGTTCGGCGGCCTGTTGGTTTTCAATTTCTGTACGGAGTTGTTGGTTGGTGGCATTGAGCCCGGCAGAGGAGGCTTGCATGTGTTGTTCAAGATGATGGGCGGTTGCTTCGGCTTGTTTCCGGGCCGTGATTTCGGCGTTGAGGCGGCGTGCCAGAAAAATCAGGGTTGCCAGCAATAGCCCCAACAACAACGTCATCAGGCAGAACAACGGTGAGTACACAAATGAGAACTGGGCTGTGTCCATTTTAACTTTTGACCGGGTTTATTTGAGTAAAAAGGGGTTGACAAACAAGATACTGCCGGGTATAACCTGAAACAACAGGCGGCATCAACTTCTGAACTCCCTCTCCCGGAAAGAAGGTGCAGAATTTCTCTGCACCTTCTTTTTAATTGCTGAATATCAGGCGGTGAACTTTCTTTTTACCGGCCCGCAATATGATTCCGTCCGGGGTGAGGTCTGCCGGGGAGAGGGTGTGGTCTACCTGCGTTACGCGAGAGTCGTTCACGTAAACGCCGCCCTGCTGGAGCATGCGGCGGGCCTGCCCGCGGGATTGGGTGAGGCCCACTTCGGCAAAGATTTCCAGCACGCCGATTCCGGCAGCCAGCCGGGCGGCGGGCAGGGTGGTGGTGGGCATCGAATCCAGGTTGCCGCCGCCGGCAAAGGCGGCTTTGGCGCCGGCTTCGGCTTCTTGTGCGGCAGCCTGGCCGTGGGTGATTTTTGTGGCTTCAAAGGCCAGTACCTGTTTGGCGTGGCGCAGTTCTGCACCTTGCAGCGACCCCAGCCGGGCCACTTCATCCAGCGGCAAAAAGGTGAAGATTTTTAGCAGTTTCTTCACGTCGCGGTCATCGCAGTTAATCCAGTACTGGTAAAAATCATACGGGCTGAGCTTTTGGGCATCAAGCCAGACCGCGCCTTCGGCGGTTTTACCCATTTTTGCGCCGCCGGCGGTGGTGAGCAGCGGGTAGGTAATGGCGTGTACCGTGGCTCCTTCAATCCGGCGGATGAGGTCAACCCCGGCCAGAATATTGCCCCACTGGTCATCGCCGCCCATTTGCAGGGTGCAGTTGTAACGGCGGTACAGTTCCAGATAATCGTAGGCTTGCAGCAGTTGGTAGTTGAATTCAATAAAACTGAGGCCGCGTTCAAGCCGCTGTTTGTAAGCCTCGGCGGCCAGCATACGGTTCACGCTGAAGTGGCGGCCAATTTCGCGCAGAAAGGTAACGTAATTCAGCTCCAGCAGCCAGTTGGCGTTGTTTTCGGCAATGGCCCGGCCTTCATCAAAATGGAGGTAGTGGTTGAGCTGGGCGTGGATTTTTTGACCAAAGCGTTCAATAGTTTCACGGCTGAGCATTTGCCGCAATTCAGTTTTGCCGCTGGGGTCGCCCACCATGGTGGTGCCGCCGCCTACCAGCCCGATGGGGCGGTGCCCGGCCCGCTGGAGGTGCATCATAGCCATAATGGTAACCAGGCTGCCGGCGTGCAGGCTGTCGGCGGTGCTGTCAAAGCCGATGTAAAAGGTGACCTGTTCTGTGGCAAATTTGGCCCGCACGGCATCTTCATCCGTAACCTGGGCCACAAAACCGCGTTCTTTTAGGATATCGTAGGCGTTTTGAGTCATCATTCACTCTCTGGGTGGAATGTTTGTCAGCGGTCTATTGTAGCGTAATTGGCCTGAATGGGCGAATGGCGGGGCAGGGAGCAGGGCGGGGATGGGAAGATGGGGATTTTCAACTTTACAAATCCACCGGCTTGTGTACCCGGTTAAAACGTAAAACGTAAAACGTCATGTGCAATTCAGACCGGAATCCTTACGTTTTACGCTTTACGTTTTTGCAGGTGTTTGGCAAAACCAACAGATTTGTAAATTTAATGGTGCAAACCAATGAACCTCGCCACAGTTT
>RFJF01000112.1 GCA_003695455.1 Chloroflexota bacterium | reverse complement strand
GTACGATGTGGAACCGCTGGAATCGATTGAAACCAAGCGCAACTGGCAGCCGTGGCTGGTAAAAAAAGACGCGCTCATTATTTTTCAGCACGATACGCAAATTCCCACCGGAAAGCTCCGGCCCAGCGGCCGCCGTTATCAAATAGAGGCGGTGCCGGTAGAATAAAAAACGCCCCGCAGTAAAATTTTGCGGGGCGTTTTGTTTTTGGCGTTGAACTAACTTTTTTCCCACTCACGGATTGATTCTTTAATCAGGTCCCGAATAGCAAAGTCCGGAATATCATCCGGGCTGCTGTACCCCTGCCCGTTCACCGTAATACGAATCCCGCCGCCGGGGTCAGACGAGATTTCAAGCCGGTTGTCAGCAGCCAACGGCGACTGGCTCAATCTGCGTTGCACAATGTCGTTTATTTCATCGGCCAAATTCAGCGAGGGAATTTTGGTTGGCGCCGGAGACGACTTGCCAAAGCCAAACAATCCGCGCCGGGTGGTGGGCGTTGGCGCAGGTGGGGTAGCCGGCGCGGCCATGGCCGCCAGCAGCGTGGCTTCGGCATCGGCCGGGGGAACCGGCGGCGGCTCGGGGACAACCAGCGGAGCAGGCACGGCGCTCACCTTGTCTTTTGGGTTGTAAATAGATTTCATGCCGGCATCGGTTACGATGACTCCGTTGGTAAAGGCCAGCAAATGGGCCGCAATTTTCAGCACAAAATGGCCCATTTTTTTGTCAGCAATGTCAGAAAGCCGGTAAAATTGTTGGCCGCCCACTTCCACAATCAGCCGCCCGGATTGCGGGTCGCGCAGCAGGCGCAGTAATTCCTGCGGTTGAGTCTGCAAATCCGGTTGCGCCGCCGGTGGCACGTCAGCTTGATTTTCAGGTTGAGGGGCCGCCATTTCTGGTTTGCCGTCCATATCTGTCTCCTGTTGCCTGCTTTTACTCAGAATTCCCAAATCCAGTTCCACTACGTTGTCATCAGCCGGTTCATCAATTTGGGCCGATGGTTCAACGGGAACAGGCACCTCGGGGGCTTCCTGCTGTGCGGGTTTGGGGGTAATGCCCAGTTTCATCTCTGTTTTTTTGTTGCGGCGGGTCACGGAAAAGGCCAAATACCCACCCAATGCCAATGCGCCCAGAACGGGGATTAGCATTAAGCACAGCAAAGATTGGATGGGTGCTTCTGAAAGAAATTGTTGAAAATCCATTAAAAAAATTCCGCGTGCAAATTGCCGCTAAACTTTTACCCGGCGCAAAAATGCCGCGCTTTCTTCCGGAATGGCCGGGTTGATAAAAATTCCGCTGCCCAGCTCAAAGCCGGCGCTGCGGCTCAGGCGGGGCACAATAGTAATATACCAGTGCAGGTAATCGTTGCTGATTTCCTTGACCGGCGCCGAGCGAATAATCAGGTTAAAGGCCGGGTCTCGCAGGCCCACATACAGCCGCCGCAACACATCGTGCAACACGTAAGCCAGGTCCGTCAATTCATCCTCTTGAATGTACAAAAAGCTCACGCTGTGTTTGCGGGGGATAATCCACATGTGGAACGGGGCCGGGGCCGCGTACAGCACAAATGCCACAAAATGTTTGCTGAGCGTCACCAGTCGAACTTTGTTTTTCAGTTCATCCTTCATCATGGTGCAGTAAACGCAGTAGCCGGTATCGTCAAAATAGCGGCGGGCTTCTTCGATTCGTCGCCGGATGTCGTTGGGAACCACCGGCAGCCCGATAATCTGACTGTGCGGGTGGCGCAGCGATGCGCCGGCCCGTTCGCCGTGATTTTTAAAGTAGATGACCTGCTCAATGCGGCGGTCTTTTTGCAAATCCCAGCCGCGGCTGTAAATGGTTTGCAGGTAGGGTTTGATTTCTTGCGGCGTCATCAGCGCCAGCGTGGTGTTGTGGCGCGGATTTTCTACCACCACTTCATGATAACCCACGCCGGTAATACTGCGGTGCACCCCGTCAAATGTGCGCAGAACCTCGCCGCGCTGTGACAGCGCCGGGTAGCGGTTGAGCACCACCCGGGTTTGCCACGCGCCGTCCTCAGGAAGGCGTTCAATTTCAAGGTCCAGTTCTTCATTGCCGGGGCAAAACGGACATTTGGGATCGTGGAAAAGTTGGGTTTCGGTGATAACGGGTTTGTGTTTTTCCACAAAGGCATCCGGGCGTTTGGCTCGCTCATTGGCAATAATCACCCACTCTTTGGTTGCCATGTTTTGTCTGAATTCAGCCATGATTTAACCGGGGTTCGGGTTGAATACCCGTGAGCAGTGTCACAAATTCACTCAGAATCATTGCCGTTGCGCCCCACACTTTGTGCCCCAGCACAAAAAAATAGGGGATACGCCGGTTACCATAATTTTCAAAATGCCAGGTTTCTTCTTTGTGAAGCGCCCTGTCAAAAAACAGACCCAGCGGCGCTTCAACCAGTTCGGCTACTTCACGCTCATCCGGTTGAAACACCGGCTGCCGGGAACAACTTGCCACAAAGGGGTAGATGCAGAAATTGCTGGGTGGAATGTACAACCGCGATAACTGCCCAATGATTGTGATATTTTCCGGCGCCACGCCGATTTCTTCAAAAGTTTCCCGCAAAGCTGCATCCTGCCGCGATTCACCCGGCTCGCGGCGGCCGCCCGGAAACGAAATTTGCCCGCTGTGTACGCCGGGATATTGAGGGCGGCGGATGAGTACGGTGTGCAGCCCGGAACCCGGACGGCCATTCTTGCTTTTTGGGTAGAGCAGCAGCAGAACGCTGGCCTCGCGGCAATTTTCCGGCACTTCCCAGCGATTGGCCCGGTGCGGTAGCGGCGCCGGGGCCATTTTGATTTGCCCGCCAACTCCCGGCAGCGGCCGGGTTAGCGCCTGCCGAATATCCTCAAGGGAAAATTCTGAAGGAGGTGGCGCCGGCTCGTTCATCGTTGGCCTGCCACTTCTGCCGCCAGTTGGTCAAAATAGGCTACCATAAAATGGTGGCGTTCTTCTGCAATTTTTTGCGCCGTACGGGTAAAAAGCCGTTCTTTTATTTTTGACAATTTCACCCTGAATTCCTGCAAGGCGGTATGTTCGCCGGAGTCGTCCTCGCGGTAGAGGGGGCGGTTGAGATGCCCTCCGTAGGCAAACACCCGCGCAATGCCCACCGCGCCAATCGAATCGAGTTTGTCGGCGTCGTACAAAATTTTTGCCTCTAATGTTTGTGGCGCCAGTTCATTTCTAAAGCGGTGCGCCGCAATGGCGTGGCACACTGCCTCTACAAATTCAGTTGGATGGCCGGCCTGGGTTAACATGGTACGGGCGCGGCGCGCACCTTCGGCGGCGTGGTCAACGCCGGTGCGGCGCTGGTCGGCGCGGGCAATATCGTGCAGCAGGGTAGCGGTGCGCAGCACGCCCATATCTGCTTTCTCGGCGCAACCAATTCGCTCGGCGTTAGCCAGCACCCGCAGCACGTGGTCAAAATCGTGCGCGGCGTCGGCGCGGTACAGCGGGGCCACCTGTTCAGGCGTGAGCAACAATCTGTCCCTCCACCGAGTCAGTTTGGGCTTCAACCATTTCTTTAAACCGCTGCATATTTTCCCGGGCTACAGCCGGGTTGCCAAGTTGTTCCAATACAATATCGGCCAAAATTTCCATAAATGTGTTGGGCGCCGTGTATTCTACATTAACCCGCATTGCCGTGCGGTTAGCTCCCGCCGGCGATAGGGTGATGGTCCACAGGCTGTCAACATCGCCGGTGGTGCGGGTAATCAAGGTATCGGCAGTTTGTTCCAAAACTTCACTGCGGCCCTCAAAATTCAGGTTGTTGAATTGATAGCGCCAGGCGTATGTCATTCCGGCGCCGCGCCCCTGAACGTGGTCAATCACGCCGGACACGGTAGCCCAATTGGGGATATTTTCCACGGCATTGAGCGCCGCCATTACGCGTGCCATGGGGGCCTTTATCACAATTGCTTGTTCAACAACGGGCATTGGGGGTTGCTCCTTGCATAAAATAAAGTTTCACTCTGCGGCTTACCGGCCTGAATTCTTTATTGAGCGGTTTCCGCAAAAAT
Source organism: Chloroflexota bacterium (assembly GCA_003695455.1). Classification (GTDB taxonomy): domain Bacteria; phylum Chloroflexota; class Anaerolineae; order 4572-78; family J111; genus J095. The sequence continues at coordinate 1,621 of RFJF01000112.1, read as the reverse complement.
ACGTCAAAGGCCGCACCGCAAATATTATATCACAATTTTTTGGATTATGTTTGATTCAAACCGGTGTGTGAGCAGATGTCGCCGGTTTACCCAACCTGATGCCGGCGCTGTTCCAGTTCGGTTTTAATCATCTGGTACTGGTGGAGTTTGTCCAGGTCCATCCCCAACTCGGCAAAACGCGTGTCTACCACCTGCGGGTTAAAGCCAATCCGGTCTGCCACCCGCCGGGCCGCCTGGTGAACGGTCATGCGGCGCAGCAAAAAGCGGATGATAAATCCCAACCCGGCCAGCCGTACCTGGGCCAGATAATCCTTGCGATTGCTGATAAGTTGCCGGGCCAGCGCCACGTTGCCGTGCGCCGCCGCCACATCAATCAAAAACCCGTCACCGCCGCAGTAGCGCCCGCCCTTAAACGGCACATACGAGCGTTTGGAGTTGGGAAACCGGGCTTCCATAGTACGCTCTTCTACCACGGTGTAGTACATATCGGCCTCCTGCGTGCCACACTCTTCTACAAAACCGCGCACAGTCTCCGGCGTTACCAGCGGAATATCAGAGGAAAACAGCAGGAATTTTTTGAGGTCCGGCGTAATTTCCTGCAACTTTTCCAGCCCGGCAAAAATGTTGTCAATCAAGTTACCCCGCGATTCCACAAAATAGAGCCGGTCATCGGCATACTCCAGCTCATCCGGGGCCACGCCCACAATGGCAATATTTTCAACCACGCCAGACCCGCGCAGCGCCTCAAGCACCCAGACCACCATTTGTTTGCCCGCCAGCGGAATCAGCGCCTTTTTTTCGATGCCTGTGGCATCCAGCAACGGGTCGCCGGGTTTTAACGTGCCGCCGGCTGTTACAATTGCGTCCATAAAAATCCTCCCGCACGTGTGTGCCAATCACAATTTATTGTTGGCAATTCGCAATTTGCCATTCACAATTCATCATTCCAGATAGCCGCCGGCCCGCAGCCACGCCTCGGTGCGGCGCATGCCCTCGGCAAAATCCACCGCCGGCGACCAGCCCAGTACCTCTTTTGCCTTTTGGTTGCTAAAGCTGTTGCAACTGCGCAGCGATTGCACCGCCTTCCGATTCAGCCCGGTGGTTTTGCCCTGCGCGGCGGCTTTGGCCTCGTTAAACAGGGCCACCAGCCACGCCAGCGGGTACGGCGCCGACGGAAACGACTCCACGCCCAGCATTTTGCCGTACGCGCCAAAAAAATCGCGCCACGGAACCGGCTCGTCGTCGGTCAGGTTGAACGCCTGCCCCACCGCCGCGTCTACCTGCGCGCAGCGCAACAAACCATCCACCAGATTATCAATGTAGACCGGCTTGCACAGATACTTGCCGCCGTCTACCAGCACCATTTTTCCGGCGCGGATTACCTGCACCGGGCGCACCGTAAATTGCGGCGACCCCGGCCCGTACACCTGCGATGCCCGCGCCGCCACCACCGGCAGGTTGTGTTTTTCCCAGGCCGAAAAGAGAACCTGCTCGGCGGCCACCTTGGAATCGGCGTACAGGTTGCCGCGCATTTGTGGGGGTGAATCCTCGGTGATGTTGAACCGCTGCGGCGAGCCATACACCGCACACGAACTGAGATGCACAAATCGAACCACAGTTC
>RFJF01000111.1 GCA_003695455.1 Chloroflexota bacterium | reverse complement strand
CTGGATGTGGTGCTGGATTTGCTCCCTTCGGAGGAAACGGACCGGGTTCGCCGCCGGTACGCCGAAGATTTTATTGCGGCGCCGGCCCTGGATACATCAATTATCGGCTTTAATCTGAACCAGCCGCCGTTTGACGATGCGCGGGTGCGGCAGGCGCTGGCGCTGGCTATTGACAAACAGGCACTGGCCAACAGTCTGTTGGGCGGGCACAGCCTGCCGGCCGACGGGGGATTCATCCCCGACGGGATGCCGGGCTTTTCGGCGGGCATTGGCCTGCCGTTTGACCCGGATTTGGCCCGGCAGCGGCTGGCCGACGCGGGCTTCCCGAAGGGTCAGGGATTCCCCGCGGTGGATTGGCTGGTGCTGAATTGGGAAGTAGTGGCTGAACATTTGCGGGCGCAGTGGCGCGATGTTTTGGGCATCCATTTGCCCGGCGCACATGTGGAAACCGCGGCCACCCTTGCCGGCCGGCTGGCCGAGACGGCCGCGCCGCTGTATCTGGTCGGTTGGGTTGCCGACTTTCCCGATCCGGCCGGTTTTACGGCCACCGCCGCCACATATTACGGCGTCAGCGGGCAAAACGCCGAATACGCCCGGCTGGTTGGCGCCGCCGCCCGCACCACCAATCAGGAAGCGCGGCTTAACCTCTACCGGCAGGCCGACCGGATTCTGGTCAACGAGGCGCTGGTCATCCCCCTGACCTACGGCCGGATGCACCTGCTGCTCAAACCGTGGGTCAAAAAGTATCCGGTGTCGGCGGCCAATTACTGGTTCTGGCAGGATGTGGTGATTGCGCCGGATGAATTACCGTGATTTTTTCACGGCTTCGCCACCCACACACCCCTGCCACCTGCGCCCGTTTTCCTCGTGGATTTGCGCGCCCACACACAAGCCGGCCCAACCGGCAAAAATATAGCGTTTTGGTTTGGGGATGGATTGAACCAGGCCCGCGTTACTTGCGGCGCAGGATAACCGGCAGGTAGAGGCGATGCGGCTCCGGTTTCACCGCCGAGGCCGTCACCAGCGGCGCAGGCGGGGCCGGGCTGCTTGCGCCGGCCGGGTGAGACACGCCGGCCTTCATCACCAGCGGCAGGAAGATGCGGTTGCCGCCGGCGGGCACGGCCAGGCCGCCCACATCCTGCAAAATAGTGCCGATTCCCTCGCCGTCGACAATGGCGGCGTTGGTGGGCGACGAGAGGAACACCCGGAAGGTTTCGGTAGGTTCCGGGTTGACATCACCGTTGACCGTCACCGTGATGGCCTGGGTGGTGACACCCGGCGCAAATGTCAGCACCCCGGACGCGGCCACGTAGTCGTTGTCAGCGATGGCGACGTGGTTTGTTTTCCGGGTTCGGCCCCCAGCAGTTTGGCCCCGGCCGAATTAACAAACTTCAGCGTTCCGGCCCGGTCCAGCAGCGCAATTCCCGCCGGAGAACGCATAACCAATTGCTGGTACAAAATGTCTGTACCCGGACATTTTGCATCTGGCTCACTGGAGTGCGCAGGGGCAGCCCCGATACGCACCGGTGATTTGGCCGGCGCAACGGATGCCGGCGGGCCGGAGGGCGGGAATTCGGCCGGCGCGGGGGCTTGCGGCTCGAATACCGGGGCCGGTTGGTTCTGTGCCGCAACGCCGGGCAGGAATCGCGCCAATAGCAAACCCGCGGCCGGCAGCCCCACCACCAGAAACGGCCAGCGATACCCGGTCAGCGGCCACACCACGTAATCCACAACAGCAACAATTATCACGGTCAACAGGGAAAACCCAACCACAAATGTTAATCTCTGTTGAATATTCATTCAGTAGAATTCTCCAATTGCACGTGCAGCAGCAGCAATTACCGGGGCCGGGCCGGGTTCGGGCGGTGGGGTAACCCCGGAAACGTGTAGACCAAACGTTGTTTCATTTTCGGCAGGAGAGGCTATTAAATTTAGGCATAGCATAAAAGTTAGGCTTGATTGAAATGGATTTGCCGGGTATTATTGAAGGGTACGTGTTAAAAGGGCGCGGTTGAACCAATGACCACTATTTTGAGTATAGCATTAACTGACAACGTTGAACAGGGGGTGCGGGCTGCGTTGGGCCAAAAGTACAACCTGGTTGCCGTGGCCGATGGTTCAGCGGCCATTCAGTATTGTGCCATGATTCAGCCCGACGTGGTGTTGATTGACTCTGACCTGGCCGACCTGGATTTGTCTGAGCTAACTCTGCGGCTCAAAATGTTTATGCCCCACGTGCCAATTTTAGTTTTTGTTGCCCAGCTTCCACGCCAAACCATTGGGATGGATTCAGTAGCCAGCGCCGATGCCTACCTGACCAAACCCGTCAACCCGGCCCAACTGCAGGATACCCTGCAACGCTTGCTGCCGGCTCCCGATACACCCGGCCCGCGTAATGTTGAACAGTTTGAAAACCAGATTCTGGCGCTGAATCAGGCCAACCAACGGCTGGCCTCGCTTAACGCCGTAAGCGCGCTCATTGGCACCAGCCTTGATTTGGACCACCTGACCGACGAAATTTTGCGGCAAATCCAGAAGAATATTGATTTTGACAGCGCCACGCTGTTTTTGCTCAAAGGCAATTTGCTTGAGGCGGCGGCCTCGCGCGGATTTTCGGAGTACAAGCGCGGGTTGAACGTGTACCACAAAAGCGACCGCAACTCGGCGTGGCGGGTGGTGACCAACAAACTGCCGCTCATCATCAACGATGTCACCCAGAGCGATTACTGGGAGCCTCGGCCCGAGTTGAGCCGCATCCGGGCGTGGCTGGGTGTGCCGCTGATTTTCAAGGACCGGGTGGTGGGCGTGCTCACGCTCGATAAAAATGAGCCGGCAGCATTCACCAACGCCGATGCACGGTACGTGTTCACGCTGGCCTATCAAATTGCCATTGCCGTTGAAAACGCGCAACTCTTTCAGGAGTGGGAAAATCAGGCCACCCGCCTGAAACTCATTAACGAACTCAACCGCGAAATCACCACAATTCTGGACATCGGCCAACTGTACCAAACCCTGGCCCGCGCCATTGTAGAACGGCTGGGGTACGATCGGGTGGCGGCGCTGGAAATGTTGCCCAATCGGGCCGGCCTGATTTTGCGGGCCTGCCACTACGCCGACCACAGCTTTGCCCAATCGCTTGAAATTGGAAACTACCGGGCCAGCCGTACCAAAGGATTTATCGGGCGGGCCGTGCAGAGCGGCCGCCCACTCCTCATCAACCATGTTGACCAACCCAACCAGTGCCTGCCGGGCCTGCCGGTAAAATCGGTGATGGTGGTGCCGGTGTTTTTAGACGGCCATATTGAGGCCGTTATAAATGTAGATTGTCTGCGGCCCAACGGCTTTAACGACCATGATTTGTGGACAATGAGCAGTGTGGCTACGCAGGCGGCTACCGTTATTGAAAACGCGCGGCTGTATCAGGATGTTGACACCTACTCGGCGCGGCTGGAAAAGACTGTGGCGGCCCGGACGCAGCGGCTGCAGGCCATCCGGCAAATCAGCCAGGTTATCAGCCGGCGCGTAAATGTTGACGAGCTGTTGGCTGTAGTGGGGCAGGCAATCCATCGTATATTTGCCGGTTCTACCGGAGACAACCTGAATATTGCTGCCGGGCTGGTGCGCGGCGCCAGTCTGCACATACAAATGATTTACCACCCCACCCCGCATCCCGCATCTTTGGCAAGCCAAAGTTTTGCCGAGGGCGTCTATTCGCTTGATTATCAATCAGAGATTGGCCGTATCATCCGGCATGCCAAAGCCAAAATTCTCAACAACATTGACCCGGCAACCATTTTTCACACCTCGCCGGCCCAGCCTGCCGGGCGGCACAACGCCCTGATGGTGGCGCCGTTGATTACTGCCGGCAAGCCGATTGGCGTCATTCTGGTCAACAGCAACCGTTCCAACAGTTTTGACGAAGATGACCTGGAAACGCTGGAATCGGTGGCGTTTCAGGTAGCCAGCGCCATTGAATATGCCCGGCTGCTCCGCAAAACCAAAGAAATGGCAATTGTAGACGAGCGAACCCGGCTGGCCCGTGATATGCACGACGGTGTGGCCCAAAATCTGGCCTACCTGCTCATTCAGGTGGACCGCGGTTTAAATATGGTTGAAGAAGGCAGCCCAATAGAGCAGCAGCTTGAATTGATTGGCAATTTGCTGCAACAGAACATTGCCGAGTTGCGGCGCAACATATTTGACCTGCGTCCCATTGCCCTCGAAGGGAAATCTTTGTTTGAGGTGCTGGAGAATTTTGTAACCGAATTTGGCCGCCGCTGGAATCTTGACACCACCTGCAACGTAACGGGCAGCGTGCCGGATGTACCCGCCGAAGTTGAAAGCAGCATTTACAGAATTTTGCAGGAGGCGTTGTCAAATGCTCGCCGGCACGCCCGCTGCAGCCGGGTTTCGGTTGATTTATCGGTCAACTCAAAACAGTGGATTGAGTTGAAAATTCAGGACGACGGCCAGGGGTTTAATCCGGCTAACGTGCCGGACCCGGCCAAAAGAAAAGGGCACGGGCTGGGCCTGATATCCATGCGGGAACGCGCCGAAAGCGTGGGCGGTACCTTTTTGGTGGATAGCGCCCCCGGCCGGGGTACAACCATTCGGGCAGAACTCCCGCTACAGGCAGTGGAAATTGCCGCTCAAATGGGATAAAATAGGTGGAAAACCTGTCTGGAATTGATTATGAGCCACATTAGAATTTTACTGGCCGATGATCACGCGCTGTTTCGCGAAGGGATTCGGTCTTTGCTTGAAGACCAGGATGATATTGAAATTGTGGGCGAAGCCGAAGATGGGTTGCAAGCCACCCAACTGGCTGAGCAGCTCAATCCGTCGGTGGTGCTAATGGACATCAACATGCCGGTCATTGATGGCGTAGAAGCCACCCGCACCATTCTTCGCAACAATGATTCGGTGGGGATTGTGATTCTGACCATGTATCCGCAGGATGAATACGTGTTCGAAGCGCTGAAAGCCGGGGCAAAAGCGTATCTGCTCAAAGATACACGCTCTAAAAAGTTGCTTCAGGTTATCAGAACCGTGCACAGCGGGCAGGCCGTGATTGATGCGGATATGACGGCCCGGTTGCTCAACGAGTTTCGGCGGCTGGCTGCCGCGCAGGAGAACAAGCCGCCCAAAATCCAAACCCTCACCGACCAGGAACGCACAATTTTAACGCTGGTGGCTAACGGAGCCAGCAATAAAGAAATTGCCGCCAAACTCAATTTGTCTGAGCGGACCATCAAGAATTACCTGTCAATTATCTTTCAAAAATTGCAGGTAAACAACCGCACAGAAGCTGCAATAAAAGCCATGAAAGACGGGCTGGTGAACAGCCCATGAGATTTGGCATTTGAACAACAGAATATGGGGTCAATAGTTCTCATGTCTTATTTGTATCGCTGATTTAAGGTACTTTTGGGCAGGCTCAAATGTACTTTTGTGCGTATTTTAGGACTCATTGGCTGGTACCTTTGCCCCTTAAAAATCGGTTGCTTGTTGCTTATAATTTATAGTACGGCAACCGGACACCGCTGCTGTCTTTTAGTTGCCGGCCAAAAATCCATCAAAAATCCCTCTTTTTCCGGAAAGTGGGCCAGCCATGAGTCAAACAATTAGAGTATTAGTTGCGGATCACAATTTAGAATTTGCCGGACGCCTGTCTGATTTTCTCAACCGGCAAGCAGGGATTTGTGTGGCAGCTGTGGCCAGAGACGGGCATGGCGTGTTGCACCAGTGCCGCGAAACTCTGCCCGATGTGGCAGTGATTGATTTGCATTTGCCGGTGCTGGGCCTGGACAGTATAAAAACTATCAAAGCCGTGGTTCTGCAAAATCAGAACATCCGGGTGCTGGCAATTTCCCGGCAGGCTGCCGACCGTTACGCCATTGAGGCCGTGAAGGCCGGCGCAACCGGAT
>RFJF01000110.1 GCA_003695455.1 Chloroflexota bacterium | reverse complement strand
GTTGATGGGGGTTGCCGGCCCGGGAGAAGTTCGCTGTAATTACGAAACCTACCGCAGCGCCTACGAACAACTGAGTTTTGAGCATCTGGAACCGGTCAGCGTTAAGGGCAAAAGTGAAATGGTTGACGTTTATCGTCCCACCGGCAATGTTCGGCTGCCGCAGCAACTGGCGCAAGCCGCCCGAGACTGGGCCGGCATGGAACTGGTTGGCCGCCAGCCGGAACTGAATTCGCTGCTGACCCATTTAGATGCACTCCAAAAAAACGGCCGCGGCGGGGTGGTGCTCATTGAAGGTGAAGCCGGTATTGGCAAAACCCGGCTGGCCACCGAATTAATCAAACATGCCCGCTCACGTAAACTGGAAGTTCGGCTGGGTATTGGGCGCAGTATTGAACAAAACATCCCCTTCCGCGCCTGGCGTGACCTGCTGCTGTTTGCCGTGGGCAATTCTGACCAGACCTCTCCGCAGGATTTGGTTCATAACATTTGGGCCAAAATTGAGCCGGTTGACCCCGGATTGCTGGATTACCTCTTTTTGCTGAATGACATTTATCCGCTGGATTTACCGGAAAGCTCGCTGGCAGCGGTGTTGAATGATGACGCCCGCTACCAAAAGTTGGCCGTTATCATTCTGGCTTTGCTGGGGGCGCACAGCAAAGCACAGCCCATAGTTCTGATTGTAGAAGACGCCCAGTGGCTCGATCCGGCATCGTGGCAGCTGGCTGCGGCGATGGCCCGGGTGGTTCTGGATAACAACCTGCCGGTGCTGTTTGTGCCCGTTACCCGCCCGGTTGAAAATACCAACGCACAATTACCTGAAATTGTGCCCGGGGTTAACCGGCTGCGGCTAGATACGCTCTCTACCGATGATACGCTGGCCCTGGTAGCCGGCCCGCTGGGGCTTACCGGCAATGAATTGCCTGAAGCTGTGGTTGAACTAATCCGTGACCGGGCCGGGGGCAACCCCTTTTTTGCCGAGGAACTTTTTTACTTTTTACACCAAAACGGGTACATCACGTTTAAAATTATGCAGAACAAGCGCCGCTGCCTGATTACCGGCGAACTGGCCCGGGCCGCCCAATCACTGCCGTCAACCATTCAAAGCACCATTCTGGCCCGGCTTGACCAACTGCCCCCGGAAAAACAGTTGATGCTCAAGGTGGCGGCAGTCATTGGCCAGGTGTTTGCTTTTACCACACTGCGTGATACGTTGCGCAAAAATATTGATATCAGCGAGCCGGAAATCATCACAGATTTGAACGACCTCATATATCTGGGGTTTATTCAACCGGAAAGTACAGGCGCCAATCTCACATATTCATTCAAACATACCATTATCAGAGAAGTCACGTACCAATCACTTCTGTTTGACCGGCGGCGGCAACTGCACCGCACCGTAGCAGAGTGGTACGAAAAAACCTTCAGCCCCGAAACCCACACCGGCCTGTTTGAGTTAAAGCCAGACATAGACCCCAACCTGACGGTTACCCGCTCGCTGCCGCCGTCATCTGTGCCGCTGGCCCCCTTTTACACGCTGCTGGTGTACCACTGGCATCAGGCAGAAGACGAAGCCAAAGAGCAGTACTACGCCGCGCTGGTGGGCAAACAGGCTGTGGCCCAGTACGCCAATGCAGAAGCAATGGGCTACCTCAGGCGCGCGCTCGATTTAACGCCACCAGACAACCTGGCAGACCGCTTTTCACTGCTCATGGCCAGCGAAACCGTGTACAATCGCCGGGGAGACCGGGAGCGCCAGGAGATTTCACTTCAACAACTTGAAGAAATTGTAGAGGCTTCCGGCAATTCACACTGGACCATTGAGTTTCTGCTCAGAAAAGCCAATTTTGATGAATCTGTGGGCAGATACCCGCAGGCGCTCCGTTCTGCCAAAATGGCGGTGTCTCTGGCCCGGCAACTTCGGGAGCCGGAGCTTGAAGGCGACGCTTATTTGATGTGGGCGCAAATTTTGCTGGCCCAGGGCAACTTTGCCGATGCGCAAAACCGGTTGGATCATGTGCTGGCGCTGGCTCGCACCCATCAGTTTCATCAGATTGAGGCAAAAGCGCTGCTCAATGCGGCCACCATTTATTTGCATCAGGGAAAGTACACACACGCCCAGGCTCACTCTGAAAAAGCATTGTACATTACCGACCTGCGGCACATCCAAATGCAAAAGGCCCAAAGCCTAAATTTGCTGGGCCGGCTTGAATTTTACCAGGGCGATTACCAGAACGCTCACGATTTGTACGAGCAGGCGGCGCCAACCTATTTTGTGTTGGGGTCCCGGCGCGGAGAAATAACAACCCTGTATAATATTGGCATGTTGAGAATGAAACAGGGGCAGTTTGAGGCCGCGCGAGATTATCTGGAATATGCGCTGGACATTGCCAGAGAAATTGACCACCGCGAGGGAGTGGCGGCCTCGCTCACGGAGTTGGGTGTGTTGTACACCCAACTGAGTGATTACACAGTGGCTCAGGGCTACATGGGGCAGGCGTTGGGCATTAGAAAAGAAATTGGCAACCGCTTTGGCGAGGCCGAATCGCTGAGTAAATTTGGTATGCTATACTACCATCAGGGAGAAAACCAGACCACTCGCCGCTACTGTGACCTGGCGCTGCAAATTCAGCAAAACCTTGGCGCCGCCGAAGGCGAAAGTTTTTCACAAACATATCTGGGCCATGCGCTGGCTGGTATGAAAAAGTTTGCCGCTGCAGAATCGGCGTATGAACAAGCTCTGCAGCTGCGTAAAAAAATGGGCCAGCACGTGGCCGCCATTGACGCCAAAGCCGGTCTGGCCTACGTGAGTTTGGCCAACGACAAACCAGAACGGGCGATGTCTCTGGTTGAGGAAACAATGAGCTTTATTAACTCACACGGCATTGTCGGCATCACTGATCCAATGCTGGTTTATTTGAACCTGTATCACACACTGGCCGGCGCCGGGCAAGATGACCCGGTAATTATGAGCCGGGCAGAGCAGCTTTTGGCTACGGCTCAACAGGTGTTGCAAAGCATTGCCGCAGAATTCACAGACCAGAAGATAAAAAAGAGGTTTTTAAACAAGTCTCGTATTCACCAGGAACTTACGGCATATTTTGAGGGCCGCCAGCCCCCACCCCAAATACCGCAGCACCAACAGGGAAAAACCAAAGAAACGTTTTCCACATAAAATGGATAGATACGAGATTGTCCGATTAGTTGAATCCGCCCGCAAGCGAGGCGACATGCCGGCGCTCTACCAGGCTGATTTGCAAGGGATTGATTTAAGCGGCCTGGATTTGCGGCGGGTGTACTTGTGTCACGTTAACTTTGCCGGTGCCAACCTGCAGGGCACAAATTTAAGCTGGGCCAACCTCAGAGAAGCCAACCTGAAAAACGCCAATCTGAGCCAGGCCAACCTGAACGGCGCCAACCTGTTCAGGGCCAGTTTTGGCGGCGCCAATCTGACAGAAGCCGATTTGCGCCGGGCCAACCTGCGCGGCGCTCAACTGAATCAGGCCAATTTGCAGGGCGCAAATCTGCGTGGGGCCAACCTGTTTCGGGCCAATCTGAACCAATGTGTGCTCATAGAAGCCACAATGATCGGCGTAAACCCCAGCGGCGCAGATTTTAGCCGGGCCAACCTCACCAACGCGGTTATCATACGTGAACAGCTCAGTATTGCCGGCAATCTCTCGCAAACCATCATGCCCGATGGCACAATTCACGATTAACCTTAATAAAACTTAAAGGCTATTGTCCATCTGGTGAAATGGGTTTAAAATCAGTTAAAACAGGCTAGCACAGGAGATGTTTAGTGGGCTTACAAATTATAACCCCCCAACAACTGAATTTTCTTTCAACCCGTCATTTACCAACAGCATCGTCCGGCGACGGCGGCTTGCGGTCGCCCTTTTTGCGTGTGCTGGCCAACGCCGGCCGAGACCTGCTTTCGCAGGTCATCACCGAAATTCACGCTGTACCCGGCCAGATAATTTTTAAAGAAGGTGACAATGGCGATGCCATGTTCATCATCTGGTCCGGACGGGTAGCCGTTGTCAAAGGTGATTTGGATTCGCCGACGGTGCTGGGCTACCGGGGAGCCGGTGAAATTGTGGGCGAAATGGCCCTGCTTGAACATGCGCCGCGCTCGGCATCTATTGTGGCGCTGGAAAATGTGCGGCTGCTGAGTATTACCCGCGAAGATTTTGAAACCCTGCTCACCAAAAACCCCACCCTGGGGCTGAGCATTTTGAGCATGCTCAGCGCCCGCCTGCGTGCCGCCGACGACGCTCGTAAATCCAGCCAGCGGGCCGAAACCCGGCTGACCAAACAGGTATCAAAGCTGCAAAATGAAAAACAGCAACTTGTTGAACTGGAACAGTTACGTCAGGATACCATTGACCTGATAGTGCATGATTTACGCCACCCCATCTCAAGCCTGTTTGGCGCCATTAAAATTTTAGAGATGGTGCTTCCGGAAGAAATTCTCAAAGAAAATCAGCAGTTGATTGACATTGCCAACTCAAATTGTGATTTGTTGCAACTAATGGTTGAATCACTGCTGGATGTGGCCGGCATGGATTCGGGTGATTTCAACCTGCACACATCACAGATTGATTTGAAATCGTTTACTGCCGACGCTGTGAACCGGGTGCAAATGTTAGCCAACATTGAAAATATCAGTATTCGAACAGAAGTAGCTGCCGATTTGCCCGGCATCCGCGCCGACGAAGAAAAATTGCACCGGATCATGGGCAACCTGTTGCACAACGCCATTAAATTTACCCCGGGCGGCGGTGAAATTACGGTAAATGTTTCACTGACCGGTGGCGTGGTTCAATTTGCCGTTACAGACTCCGGGCCAGGCATTCCGCCTGAAAACCGGGATTTTGTGTTTGAGCGATTTGCCCAGCTTGGCGGCGAGCACCCCCGCGTGGGTGGTTTTGGGTTGGGGCTGGCCTTCTGCAAAATGGCCGTTGAGGCGCACGGCGGGCAAATTTGGGTGGAGTCTGGTGAGTTAGGGCAGGGAAGCCGGTTTGTGTTTACCCTGCCGGTAGAATCCACAGAGCCGGTTGATACCGAAAACCGCCGGCTGCTCAAGGAATTTGGAATTGAACTGGACTAACCGGCCCCGTAACGCGCGGCGGCGTCTTGTTTGCTCCGGATAAATCGCGTACTCAGCGCCAAAAAAAACAACATCCCCGCCACGTCACTAACCAGGTCGGTAACGTCGGCGGTGCGCAGTGGCGAAAAGCTCTGTGCGCCTTCCTCCAAAATTGCCGCGCTCAATGGCAAAATCAGCGCCAGCGGCACGGCCCAGCGTCCGGCCTGAAAAGCGCGCCCGTTCAACCACAGGTTCAGCCAGAACACAACCGCCCCAAACAGCAAAAAATGCAACACTTTGTCCGACATTGGCCAACGCAGCAAGTGCAGCGGCAAAAATCCCAAATACGCAATTTGGGTGATGACCACCACCAGCGCCAGTTGCGGCCACAACAGCCAGCGCCAATCTGCGGGCGAGCGGCCCAAAATGCCGTATCCGGCGGCACCAACCGCGCTGCCCAGTGCCGCCCCGGCCAGCACATCCGATGGGTAGTGGTGCCCCAAATACACCCGGCTCACGCCAATTAATCCGGCAAACAGCAGCGCTGCCGCCCCAATTGTCCATCGCCGAACGGCCAGCGCCGTAACCGTTGCAAAAGCAAATGCCAGCGCTGTGTGCCCGCTGGGAAAGGCGGGAAAATTGGGCGCGGCCAGCACCAGCCGCACGTTTTCCGGGCGTGGGCGCCAGGTTAAATATTGAAATGCCAGCGCCAGCAGCAAACTGAAACCCATTGCCGCCAGCACAGCAATACCGGTGCGCCGCCATCGTGCAGAGGCCAGCAACCCCGCGCCGATTGCCGGCAGCAAGGCCAGCCCTACCGTAGTCAGGCCAACCATTGCCACATCCAGCGCCGGGTGGGCCAGCGTTCGATTGAAAAATTCAAGAATTTGCAGCTCCATTTTCCCTCACGTTGTCCACACTGGCAAGGCCGGTTATTCACAGCCCCGGCCCGGTTATCCACAGAAAAAGTTGAACTTATCCACAGTTTTAAGGCAACTTGTCCACATCTTTATCGGGTGCGGGCATGGGGTATCAATATTAGTGGTACGCGCCGGCCCGATTATCCTTGCCCGGGCCAAAAATATTGGTGTGCGGGCTTGTTTTCCCGGTCAACCGGCAGTAAAATAGCGCAAATTCAACCACAACAACACAGGAGGTTGCAATGACGCACGATCTTTCGCATATTTCCCCCGTTTGGGGGCGCGTAACCCAACTGGTGGCCGAGCGCGGCGAAGGCTGCCACATCTACACCACCGACGGCCAGCAGTACCTTGATTTTACCAGCGGCATTGGCGTAACCAACACCGGGCACAGCCACCCCGCCGTGGTCAAAGCCGTGCAGGAGCAGGCAGCCAAATTTATGCACGCCCAGGTCAACTGCTACTTCCACGAGCCGTTGGTGCGGGTATCGCACGCACTCAACGCCGTCACCCCGCCCCACCTGGATTCCTTTTTCCTGTCCAACTCCGGCGCAGAAGCCGTCGAGGCCTCGGTAAAGTTGGCCCGGCACGCCACCGGACGCACCAACGTTATTGTGTTCCAGGGTAGCTTTCACGGCCGAACCGCCCAGACTATGGCCATGACCACCGCCAAAACCGTGTACCGGGTTAACTACCAGCCCTTGCCCGGTGGAATTTTTACCGCGCCGTTTCCGCACGCTTACCGCTACGGCATGTCTCCGGCAGAGGCCAGTAACTGGGCGCTGCGCGAGTTGGACATGCTGTTGCACACCCAGAGCGCCCCGCAGGAAACCGCCGCCATGATTATTGAGCCGGTGCTGGGCGAAGGCGGCTACGTGCCGGCTCCCCCCGAATTTTTACGCGGCCTGCGCCAGGTGTGTGATGAATACGGCATTTTGCTGATTGTTGATGAAGTACAAAGTGGATTTGGCCGCACCGGCAAGTTTTTTGCTCACGAACATTCGGGCGTTCGGCCTGATATTATGGTGATGGCCAAAGGGATGGGCAGCGGATTCCCCGTTAGCGGCATTGCCGCCGGCCGCGGGCTGATGAGCAAGTGGCAGGTGGGCACACACGGCGGAACCTACGGCGGCAACGCCATGGGCTGCGCCGCCGTAGAGGCCACCATTCAGGTAATTCAAAACGAGGGGCTGGTGGAAAACGCCGCCGCCCGCGGCCGGCAGTTAATGGACGGCCTGGCCGAAATCCAGAGCCGCCACCCGGTAGTGGGCGATGTGCGCGGCCTGGGGCTGATGGTTGGCACAGAATTTTCACAGCCCGGAACCAACCGGCCCGCGCCCGATGTTGCCAAAAAAGTGGCCGCTCACGCGCTGGAGCAGGGCCACCTGATTTTGCTCACCTGCGGTATGTACGCCAACACCGTGCGCTGGATTCCGCCGCTGGTGGTCACCGAGGCCCAAATTGACCAGGCGCTGCAAATATTTGAAAATGCAATAGCTGCGGCGGTCTCATCGGCCTGAATTTTGCCCAATTTTGCCCATCTGTTGTAAACTGCGCTCAAATGCTTGCAATTGCACAGATTGTAGCCAATGGCGGATACAAATACACGTATCCGCCATTTTTTGTTGTGCGGCCATGCCGGTTAAATTGATTGGGGTGGGAGAAAGTTATGCCGCAAAATAACGATTCTTTCAAAACCCGCTGGTTGCAGTCAAAC
Source organism: Chloroflexota bacterium (assembly GCA_003695455.1). Lineage (GTDB taxonomy): Bacteria > Chloroflexota > Anaerolineae > 4572-78 > J111 > J095. Next base: position 2,690 of record RFJF01000110.1, on the reverse strand, counting down.
TGGCCCGGCTTTGACTTTATCATTTTTGATTGCGACAGCACGCTCAGCACCATAGAAGGCATTGACGAACTGGCCAGAAAAAAAGGCAAATTTGCCGAGGTCAAACGCATGACCGATGCCGCCATGGACGGCGAAGTTCACCTGCAAAGCGTGTACGACCGCCGGCTGGAACTCCTCTCGCCCACCCGCGCCGAAATCAGAGAACTTGAACTCCACTACCGCCAAACGCTGGTTCCCCGCGCCGCCGAAGTGATTCAGGCGCTACAGCATCTCAAAAAAGAGCTGTTCATTGTCAGTGGCGGTTTGCTGGGTGCGGTGCGGCCCTTTGGCGAATGGCTGGGCATTCCGGCCCGCAACATTCGCGCCGTAGATGTGCGTTACAACCGCCTTTCCGGTGCGTGGTGGGATTATCAGCAAGACCAATGGGGCCAGCGCCCGGACGAAAAATACCTGGATTCAGAAGAAACCCCGCTGGTGGAATCGCACGGCAAAGCCGAAGTCATTGCGGATTTACTGCGCGGCCGCAGCGGGCGGTCAATATTGGTGGGCGACGGGATGAGCGATGTGGCGGCTCATCCCGTTGTTGATTTAATGGCCGGATTTGGCGGGGTGGTGGCGCGCCAGGGGGTGGTGCAGGCCGCCGATGTGTTCATCCACTGCAACAGTCTGGCTCCGGTGCTGGCGCTGGCGCTCAGCCCTGCCGAACGCCAACGCTTGCAGGCCACACCGTACCGGCCGGTGCTGGAAGAGGGGCTGGCTTTTATTGCGCAGGGCAAAGTGGTTTTTAACCAATAACAAAGGAGAAGAGAGAGATGAACTTTAAAATTTTAATCACCGATGATGTATCGGCGCAGGGGCTGGCCCAGCTTGATGCCGCCACAGACGTAACTTACGATGTAGTCAAAGGGCTGTCGCCGGCAGAACTGGCCCAACACATCAAAGGCTACCACGGCCTGATTGTGCGCAGCAGCGCCAAAGTTACCGCCGAAGTTCTGCAAGCCGCCGACGTGCTCAAGGTGGTGGGGCGGGCCGGCGTGGGGGTAGATAATATTGACGTTTCGGCGGCCAGCGAACACGGCGTGATTGTCATGAACACCCCCGGCGCCAACACTATTGCCACCGCAGAACACACAATGGCCTTGCTGCTGTCACTGGTGCGTAATTTACCCCAGGCCTACGTGCAACTCAAAGCCGGTCAGTGGGACCGCAAGCGGTTTACCGGCACGCAGTTGTACCACAAAACCATTGGCATTATTGGTATGGGCCGCATTGGGGCGCGGGTGGCGCAGCGTTGCCGCGGCTTTTCAATGAAAGTCATCACCTACGACCCCTACCTGAGCGATGAAGTGGCCGCCGATTTGAAAGTAACCCCTGTTACCCTGGATGAACTGTTGGCCCAGTCTGATTTTATTACCCTGCACGCGGCCCTTACCGACAGCACAAAAAAAATCATCAACGCCGAAGCCGTTGCCAAAATGAAAGATGGGGTGTGCATTATCAATGCCGCCCGTGGCGCGCTCATTGACGATGAAGCTCTGATTGCCGGGCTGGAGTCCGGCAAAATTGCCGCTGCCGCGCTGGATGTGTTTACTACAGAACCGCTCCCCGCAGACAGCCCCCTGTTGAAAATGGACAATGTGGTAGTTACGCCCCATCTGGCTGCCAGTACCGTAGAGGCCCAGCGTGATGTGGGAACCCAGATTGTTGTGCAAATGCTCGATGCGCTGCACGAGGTGGACTTTCGCAATGCCATCAACATGCCCTTTTCCGATGCCAGCATTTTGCACGGAATGCAGCCGTATCTGAATCTGGCCCAAAAATTGGGCAGCTTGCAGGCTCAACTTGCCGAATCGCCCATTGAACACGTAGAAGTTGAAATCAAGGGCGAAGAGATTGAAGACCACATCAAACCAATTACGGTGGGCATTCTCAAGGGAATTCTGGAGCTGGTGCTGCATCGTACCGTCAACTACATCAACGCCCCGCATTTGGCCCAGCGCCACGGCATCAGTGTTTCGCAGACTACCGGCCTGCACGGCCCGGATTACCCCAATTTGCTGACCTGCCGCGTTAAACTGAAAAACGGCGCCCGCCGCACAATAATGGCAACGTTGTTTAATGACGAAGAACCGCGTATTGTTCAAATTGACGGCTGGCGGGTAGATGTTCGGCCGGAAGGCCATATTCTGGTAACCAAAAGTCATGACCGGCCCGGATTTATTGGGCAGGTGGGCACCATGCTGGGGGCGTACAACATCAACATTGCTACCTGGCGCACCGGCCGCAACGAACCCGGCGGGCTGGCAATTTCCTTTATCAGTGTGGATCACGAAGTACCGGCAGAGGTCATAAACGCCATCCGCAAAATTGATTTGATGGAAACCGTGCAAACCGTCAAGCTGTAGTTGCCACAGATTTTCTGTGCGCCGTAAGTTTTTGTTGCCGTTCAGCGTCTAAAAACCGTGAAAAGTGAAAAAATGAACACCGCCAGCCGGTGATTCCAAAAAATTAAACGGCAAAAGGATTAAAACCATGAGTAACTCAACCCCAAACGGCACAAAAGTGCGAGACACCATTATTGTTGGCTCCGGCCCGGCCGGGCTGACCGCCGCCATTTACGCGGCGCGCGGCAACCTGAATCCGCTGGTTATTGAAGGCTACGCCGCCGGCGGCCAGTTGATGACTACCAC
>RFJF01000109.1 GCA_003695455.1 Chloroflexota bacterium | reverse complement strand
GGATTACACCGTGTTTGTTCATCTTTTGGACGAAAATGACCAGATGGTCGCCGGCAGCGACTCTCAGCCGCTCAACGGTCGCTACCCCACCACCATCTGGCAAGCCGATGAGACCATCCCCGATACCCACACCCTGCCGCTGCCACAGAATTTGCCGCCCGGAACCTACCGGCTGGCGCTCGGCCTGTACCACCAACCCAGCGGCCAACGCTTGCCGCTGGAACTCTCTACCGGTCAGGTTGACCCCGCCGGACGCTACATTCTGCCCCAACCGGTAACCATCCGTTAACGCACGGAACCACGCCAGAAATTTTGGCGTGGTTCATTTTTGGTTTAATTCCGGCTTGTCCGGGTCAGGAATTAACAATCAAATCGGCCAGGGTGGCAGAGATTTCCTCGTTTTCCGCCAGTTCTGCCAGCGTGCGCACCACATCATCGGTCAGGTCTGCCACCAAAATTTGGCCGCCGTGCGCCTGCATCAAGGCTTCGACGCGCGGCCAATCAAGATTGCGCACCAGCACGCACAACGCCGAATCATCCCGCGCCAATTCATCGCCCAGTTGTTTGGCAATTTTGTCTTTGATGCCGGTGTCAAGCCATTTTCCGGCTGCGCCGCCGGCCAGCGCGCCCAGCATGGCCAGCGCAACGGGGCCGCCGCCCAGCAGCAACCCCACCAGCAGCCCCGCCGAACCGCCAACCATGCTCCCCTTGCCGCCGGTGGCGCCTTTGCTCTGAACCAGCTTTACCTTGCCCCGGTCATTTTTGTAAACGGCCACGGCGTCCCTGATTTCAACCGCGCCGTCGTGCTCCAGCGTTTTCAGTGTTTCAATAGCCTCGCCGGCTGTTTTTCGGCCTTTGTATTTGACCACCACAAAACTGTACGGTTTGTCTGTCACAATTGTCTCCTGCGTGCGCCGGACTACACACCCGGCACAAATTTAATTCTGAATTCCGTGCCGGTTGGTTTCCGGCGGGCAATCCGCAGGGTCCATCCAACTGGTTAGCCAGTGTGTCTACCAATTGCATCCCCAGCGAACTGCTGGTGTGAATGTCAAACCCGTCGGCCATGCCCACCCCGTTGTCGCTGACAACCAGGTTCAATTCATTGCCGGTAAAAAACAGGCGGACACAAACCTGACCGCTGCGCCCATCCGGGAAAGCGTGTTTGAGCGCGTTTGAGATTAACTCATTCAGAATCAACCCGCACGGCACCGCCGAATCGACCGTCAGGAGTATTTCGTCTGCTTCAACAACAAGGTCAATGCAGGCGGCGCGCGCGCCGTGCGAGCGGAACAGGTATGTGGCAAGTTGCCGCACGTATTCGGCAAAATCAATTTGGGCAAAGTTTTTGGACTGGTACAATTTTTCGTGCACCATGGCCATTGAGCGTACCCGATGCTGGCTGTCCTTGAGTACGGCTACAGCCTGCTCATCCTGCACGCCGTCAATTTGCAAATTCAGCAGGCTGGAAATGATTTGCATATTGTTTTTTACCCGATGGTGAACCTCTTGCAGCAGCAGTTCTTTTTCTTTCAACGAAGCTTTCAGTTCGCTTTCAACCCGCTCGCGGTCTGCTATTTCCTGCTGGGCCTGGGCAAACAACCGCCCGTTTTCAATGACGCCCGCTACCTGGTTGGCAAAGACAGACAGCGGAGCCAGGTCTTTCTCTCTCATTTTGTCGCCCCATACGGCCATCACACCAAGCACCTGCTCGCCGACCACCAGAGGCAGGTAAAAGACAACGCTGTCCGGGTGAATGCCCACCAGCGCCAGTAGTTTCTTTAAAATGATTTCGGGAATATTCGGCACCCAAATGTGGGCATTAGACGTTGGGTCGGGGATCACCTGGCCCTGGCGGGTAGCCACCACCTTATTTAACGGGCCGCGGTCATACCAAATAGGTATGGTTTTCAACGTGACGCCGGCCATTTTTTCCATAAAAGTGACCGTTTTTGAGCGGATCGAAACGTACTGCCCGGTAAAATGGCTGGCCTCGGGGTCTGTTTGCAGCGCCACAAAAATATCAATCTCCAGCTTTTTCAACTCATTGCCCAACGTTTCCAAAATCTGGTCCAGGTCTGACTTGGCGGTGATGGCGGCTGCCACCTTGTTCAGCGCCTCAATAAAGGCATTGGTACGCATCAGCTCCTGAGAATTAACCCGCAGCGCCTCATCCGAGGCGCGCCGTTTTTTTACTTCAGCGCTCAAGGCGGCGTTGGCATCGGCCAGTTCGCGGGTGGAATTTTGCAGGTTTTGCTGCCGGATTGCTTCAAGGTCATCCATATGGTGAAGAAAAATAATGTGTAACGTGGCCCAGGCCGCAATAAAAATCCAGACCGAAAAAATCAGCCTGAAAGTCAATCCCGCAATAAACAGCGGCGCAGCCAGCAACAAAAGCACCCCAATCACTACAATTAATGTGGCCCGTTCTTTGGGGAACACAATACTACTGAGCAGCAGGGGCAATATCATCCACATAAAATTAATGTCAATATCGCTGCTGAGGTATTTGGGGGCAGCCAACCCCACCAGATAGGGCATGGCAATCATGGCGGTCAGCGTAAGTGCCACCCCCCACACCCAAAATCGAGTACGGCTTAAGCCGTAAGATACCAGCATAACCGCAAACAGCATCACAAAGGCCACGTTGGTTTTCATATGATCCAGAATGATGGGCGTGCCCATAATGGCAGGCACCAACCCTACCAGCAACGGCAGCACCAACAGTGAAAACAACCTGGCCCGGCGGCGAGCTTCCGGGTCTGTAATGGCCGGGGACGGTTCGGACAGATAATACCAAACTGACTTCCGGGACTGATTTTTGGACATGGGACAACTCTGACAGGCAATAAACCGGCTTTGTACAATGATGGTATCGCAATTAGCTGTGTCATGCAAACATTGATACCTCTGTGAAATACGGGTTATTTCAGACGCGCGCGGGTGGAATATTCAACAGAATGTGACGCTCGATTGGGGGGTGAACCGGCAAGCCGGGGAATGAGATAAACCGGGGCAAAGAAAAACCGCCGGGAATGATAAAATTCCGACGGTT
>RFJF01000008.1 GCA_003695455.1 Chloroflexota bacterium | reverse complement strand
GATGTGGAAATTCGTTACCGCCGCCGCTACCTGGATTTGATGGCTAACCCGGACGTGCGCCGGATTTTCCGCACCCGCAGCAAAATCATCACCGCCATGCGCAAATTTCTGGACGGGCAGGGTTTTCTTGAGGTTGAAACCCCCACCCTCCAGCCGCTCTACGGCGGCGCGCTGGCTCGCCCCTTCACCACCCACCACAACGCACTCGATATGGAACTCTACCTGCGCATTTCTGACGAACTGTACCTGAAACGGCTGATTGTGGGCGGGCTGGACAAAGTGTACGAAATCTGCAAGGATTTCCGCAACGAGGGCATCAGCACCAAACACAACCCCGAATTTACCATGATGGAGTGTTACTGGGCCTACGCCGATTACGAAGATATGATGTGGCTCACCGAAAATATGATTGCCGGAATTGCCCAGGAAGTGCTGGGCACCATGAAGGTCAACTTCAACGGGCAGGAGGTAGACCTGACCCCGCCCTGGCGGCGGCTCAACCTGGCCGAGGGAATCCGGCAGCAGACCGGAATTGATATTTTTGACACCTACGGCGACGTGAAAGCGCTGTGGAACGAGTGCCACAAACTGGGGCTTGAGGTATCGCCGCAGGCCAGTTGGGGCAAACTGGTGGATGAACTGCTGGGTGAATACGTGGAGCCGACGATTGTCAACCCCACCTTCATCCACACCTTCCCGGTGGATATTTCACCCCTCTCCAAACAAAACCCGGACGACCCGCGCATGGTTGAGCGATTTGAGGCGTTTGTGGCCGGCATGGAAGTGGGCAACGCCTACTCGGAGTTGAACGACCCCATCACTCAGCGTCAGCGATTTCTGGAGCAGCAGCAGCTTGCCGATGAAGAGGCGCACACGCTGGATGAAGATTACGTGTACGCCCTGATGCAGGGCATGCCGCCCACTGGCGGGCTGGGCATCGGCGTAGACCGGATTGTGATGCTGCTCACCGACCAGCAATCTATCCGCGAGGTGATTCTCTTCCCGCAAATGCGGGCCAGAGACTGAACGGACACGCTATGTTTTGCCAAACCGTAGACCGCGAAATCACCATCTGTTTGCCGGAGGAGCGCCACGCGCACCGGCTGTTTGCGCTGGTAGACGCCAACCGCGATTACCTGCGCCACTGGCTGCCGTGGCTCGATGCCAACCACACGGTGGACCAGTCGCGCCAGTTTATTACCACCAATCTTGAAAATTTTGCCCGTAAGCGCGGTTTTGCGGTGATGATTTTTTACAACGACCAGCCGGTGGGCGTGTCCGGCTACAACCATCTCGACTGGCAGAATGCCTCGGCCAGCATTGGCTACTGGCTGGCCGAAGATTTTCAGGGGCGCGGCATTATCACCCGCACCTGCCGCCACCTGATTGAATTTGCTTTTAACCAACTGGGCATGCACCGCGTCGAAATTCGCTGTGCGGCCAAAAATCACGCCAGCCGGGCCATTCCCCGGCGGTTGGGCTTCACCGAGGAGGGCACGGTGCGCCACGCCGAATGGCTGTACGACCATTTTGTGGACCACGTTATTTACGGCATGCTCGCCGCCGAGTGGCGCAAAGCCCGCCAATCGTAAATATTCCACGGCCCAAATTTGTGGTTGGCACAGAAAATTGTGGACAACTGTGAAGCAGACAGTGGGGAGTAACCATTTCTTACTCCCTGCTCCGTACTCCCGCTTCCTGCCCTGTGTCCCTTTTCCCCCGGCAGGCTGACCGTCTGCCGGGCTTTTTTTGCCGGGTTCAGGGGGCGGCCTCTTTGACGATGACCGGCAGATAGTACATTTCCGGCGGGTAACTGACCACAATCTGCGACAGGTTGTCGCTGTTGTTGCCCGGGTCAGAATCCGGCAGGCCGGGCGTGGTGGTGATGGTCACCGAGGTTTGCAGCGTGCCGGAGAACCCCACGGTGGGCGTCAGCGTGACCGGGGTGGTGGCAACCTGCCCAATTTGCAGATTGGGGTAGACGCAGGTGATGGCCCGGCCCGGCACATCCACCGCACAGCCGGGCGCGAGCGCTCCGGCTACACTGCCCGCCGGCGACCAACTGTTGACCAGCGTGGCCGTAACCGGGAACACCGGCCCGGTGTGCGAGACGGTCAGCGTGTAGCGGATGGGCGTGTCGGAATCATAATTTTGCGGCGGCCCGGTGCGCTGCTGGCCCACCCCCACGTTGGCCCCCCTGCTCCGCATGCAGATTTCCACCACCTGATCCAGAAAATCCGGTTGGCCCCCCGGCACGGGGACAAAAAAGAACTGGCCGCCGGTGCGGTCTGCCACGGCCTGCAGCAGGTAGGGGTCGGCAGACGAGGACAGCCCGACCGTGCAAATGGGGATATTGTTCTGCGCGGCAATATCGGCGTAATACATCACACATTCATATTTGTTGTTAGTGATGGGAAAAGCCGGGTAGGGCAGTGGATTTGTGTCGCCCCAGGTGGTACATTCGCTGTTGTCTCCGGGGGTTCCATCGGTGGGCGTGCCGTCGGTCAGCAAAATGATAAGCGGGTGGGCGCCGCTGCTACGCCCGCAGTGGCCGGAGGGATTCATTTTCGGGTACCCTTCCCAGGGCTGGTCGGTGCCGCCCAGGCCGTTCTCCTGCCGGATTTGCCACCAGTTGGTGGCCCAGCGCCAGTCGCAGTTGTTGGCCTGCGCGCCGTCGTTATCGGTGGTCACGCCCAGCATGTGCAGGCTGCGCCGCAGGGCATCGGCGATGTCGGTGCCGCCGCCCGGCGGGTAAAGCTGTTCCAGCCCGCGCACTACCGCCGTGTAGCTGATGGGCAACGTGCCGGGCGCGGCCTGGGCCGGGTCGGCGCAGGTGTACTCATCCAGCGCCGGGTACCCGTCGAGCGTGTTGAGCGGGTACAGGTCGCTCTGGGCAGCCGGGGCGTTGGCGCCGAGCCGCCGGGCCGGGGCGGCCCGCAGGCACTCCAACTGCGCCACCTGCCCCGCGTCGCTGTCAAAATCCACCAGCCCCACCTGGTCCCTGTGCGGGTCCAGATATTGAGTCATCAGACTGCGGGCCGCTTCCAGCATGCCGCGGGCCGGCTGCATTGCACCAAACAACGGGTCATCCAGATTGTTGACCGGCGCGAGCAAGTAGCTGACAGTGCAGTCTGCCGGCTGCACGCTGAGGCCAAAAATCGGGTTGCACGGGTCGGCGGCCAGCCGCTGGGCCGTGCCGGGCGTGGCTGGAGCGTGGGTCAGATTATCGGGGCTGAACACGTTGACCCGGGCGGTCACAATCATCCGGTCAAACGCGTAGCCGCCGCTGCCGGCCCAGATTTTGAGGGTGTATTTGCGGGTTGGGGTCAGCACCGCGCCGCCGGTGTTCACACTGAACCAGCGCCAGTGGCGGTCTGGGCGGGGATCCCAGTGGTCGTTTTCGGCCCCGCCCCATGCTTGCAGCACGGCCGTACTGCCGGCCGGGCCGGGGTACACGTTTTTGCCGCTGGCCGCATCGTAAATGGCCCAGAAAAATTCGTTGGGTTGGAGAGTGTTGTTGGCGCCATGGTAAAATTGGCCCTTAAAGTGGATGTAGGTTTGGCTGCCCCAGGTAGGCACAAAATCATACTCCAGCCGGGGAGAAATATTGGCTTCGGCGTTGGTTTGGGTGTAGTGGCGGCCGTACGGAAAAATTTTACCGTCGGTGTTTTCAGTCATGGGGTGGTGGCGCACCAGCCCGTTGAGGTACGTGCCGGCGGTGCCTTCGTAGCCGTAGCCGTCAATGGCCAATGCCTGGCCGTTGTCCGGATTGCCGAATCCACCGCCGCTGCTGCCGTCGGTGGACGTTGCGCGCTGGATGGCCCAGTAGCCCTTCCCGGCAGCGCGCTCCCCCGGATCCCAGCTGGGGCCGCCGTTGTTGCTGTAAAATTCGGCCTCAAAAATAATGTAATTGGTGCCGGTTAGCGGGTCCGGCGTGCCGGGCACGGGCGGCCAGACCGAGCCGTCGCCGTCGTCGCCCACAATCAAATCCAGCATGCGCTGCTGGACGGTGTTGGGCGGGCCGCTGCGGGGCGGGTAGGGCAGGGGGAACTTTTTGCCGTTGGCGGGGTAGGGCTTGTACCGGTCGGCGGCGGTACATTCCGTGGTGGTGATGAGGCTGGAATCGCCGCAGCGCTCCCAGCAGCCGTAGCAAATGGTGTCGTACTCCGTTGAGCCGGAGGTGTCCAGCGCCAGCACCACATCCAGATTGCCCACCGTTTTGGACACCACACCGCCGCCGCCCAGCTCCGGCCGCGGCAGCGCGGGCCGCGCCGCCGGGTTCGCCGGATGCAGCGTGCCGGCCCGGGCCGGAAGTGTCAACAGTGCGCCGCCCAGCAGCAGGGCGGCCAATCCCAATACACTCACCCACCGAAACGTCTTCATCGCCAATCCCTCCCGGAATCTTGTGGCCTTGTCAAAGGAATTATAGTCGAAGCGGGTAATTTTTAAAACTATCGCTGCTGACACCCCGGCCAAAATCGCGAGCCGCCCCACAGGTCGCGCACAGAACGGCG
>RFJF01000108.1 GCA_003695455.1 Chloroflexota bacterium | reverse complement strand
GCCGGCCGCGGGCCAGTTCCACATACTCCCCGGTGCCCATCGAAATGACGGTATCGGCCTGCGCCGGCTTGCCGCTGATAACGCGGCACTGTCCATCGGCCACAGAAATGACCCACGTGCCGCCGCCCCCGCCGGTTACGTTGAGCCGGTAGGTTACGCGCAGGCCGCCGGCCCGCTCCGGCAGAAAACGCTGCTGCATGGCCTGCATATAATGTTCTGCGGTCACACTCATCAAATTCCCCCCTGTCAGTTATTCATCTCTGGATAATTTCATATCTTTGCGCATTTTCAACACCATCGTACTGGATGATTTTTTGCGCTCCAGTTCTACCAGCAGAACCGCGTCAAAAAAATTGCCCCGCGGAATGATTTGAAACTGCACAATTTTGACCATTTCAAAATCAGGCTGGGCAGGCGCCGCGCGCCCCACCTGCCGGTTGGCCCAAATGACCGCCTCTTCAATTGATTCAAATTTACTGCCGGAAATGAGTAAATTTTCCAAAATTCGTCTCCTTTTTTAACGCAAATAGCTGGCGCCGTTCACATCCACCACCGCGCCGGTGAGAAACTCCGCGCCCCGGGAGGCCAGAAAGAGGATGGTGTAGGCCACCTCTTCCGGCTGCGCCACCCGCCCCAGCGGGCTTTGCTGCCGCGCGCTGCGCTCCTCGATGATTTTTTGCACGCGCTCGGTTTCCACAAATCCCGGCGCAACTGCCGTAACAAAAATATTGTGCGGAGCCAGATACTGCGCCAGCGATTGGCTGAGCGCGTTCAGCCCGGCTTTGCTGGCCCCGTAGGCCGGGTTGTCCGGCTCGCCGCGAAACGCGCCCCGCGAACTGACGTTGATAATTCGCCCGCTTTGCCGTTCGATCATGTGGCGGGCCACGCAGTAGCTCACGTTGGCTGCACCTACCAGATTCACGCCGATAACCGTGCGCCACGCTGCCTGCCAGCCCGCGTAATCCACGGCAGTGAGCGCGTGCGGCTGGTTGGTGGCGGCGTTATTCACCAAAATGTCAATCTGCCCGAAGCGGCGCAACACCTCGACCACCATTTGCTGCACGGCAGCGGCATCGCTCAATTCAGCCGGCACGCAAAAATGACCCTCGCCCGCCAGCGATTCCGCCACCTGCTCGGCGGCCTGCCGGTGCCGGTTAAAATGCACCGCCACCCGCGCGCCGGCATCGGCAAACATCACCGCCGTGGCGCGGCCAATCCCCCGCGATGCGCCGGTGATCAGTACGGTTTTGCCGGAAAAATCCAGTGAGTTCATTGGGTGTCTCATTTAATTTCTGGTTTTGGGGAAAAGTGTCGTCTTTTAGTATTATCTATCAGACACGTCCTGTCAAGTAAGTTTTTGTGATTGTGCGCGCAAGTAAAGTGTGATACAATCCCCGGCGATGAAAATTACAACCATTGCCGTGGGATCAACCAACCCTGTCAAACTTGCCGCCGCCAAAGCCGTGCTGGGTCGCGCCTTTCCGGCGGCCCAATTTACCGCCGTGAGCGTACCCAGCGATGTACCGGACCAACCGTGGGGTGACGAGCAAACCCGCAGCGGTGCACTAAATCGCGCCCGGGCCGCGCGCCGGGAATCGGGTTCCCAACTGGGGGTGGGGCTGGAAGGTGGACTGGTGCAAACATCTGTCGGGGTGATGACCTGCGCCTGGTGCGCCATTGTGGATGAAAATAGCAAAGTGGGGTACGGTGGCGGTGTTCGCATACTTTTGCCACCGCCGGTGGAGGAACAACTCACCATTCACGGCGAATTAGGCCCGGCCATGGATGCGCTAGTCAACGAGCACAACACCAAACAGGGACGTGGAGCCGTCGGGATTTTGACCGCCGGGCTGACCAACCGCCAGTCTGCCTACGAGCAACTGGTGGCGATGGCCGCCGCGCCGTTTGTCACGGAATTTTACAATGAATGAACCACCCCTCGATTTTGAATCTCCCCAAACGCTGGACCCGCAGCGCCAGCAAAAGGCCAAAGAGTACGCCCGCATCAGCCGCCGCCTCTTTATCGCCGAGCTGATTTTTGGCGCGGTGTACGTGCTGTTCTGGATTTTTTCCGGCCTGTCGCCGTGGCTGCGCAATCAGGTTCACACCGTTGCCCAGGCCACGTGGCTGGCCGTACCGCTGTTTGCGCTCGGTTTTGGCCTGCCGTACACGCTGCTCACCGCGCCGCTCAGCTACTACAGCGGCTTCGTGTTGCCGCACAGGTACGGCCAATCCACCCAAAGCCTGCCGGGTTGGCTGCTCGACCAGCTCAAGGGGCTGGCGTTGAGTGGCGTGCTGGGGCTGATTGTGCTGGAAATCATCTACGTCCTGCTGGGTGCGGCGCCGCAAACGTGGTGGTTGTGGGCCGCGCTGGCGATGCTGCTGTTCACGGTGCTGCTCAGCAATTTGGCGCCGGTTCTCATTTTTCCGCTGTTTTACAAATATCGCCCGCTGGACAATGAGGAACTGGTCAACCGGCTGACCCGGCTGGCAGAAAACGCCGGGGCCAGAGTCAAAGGCGTGTACGCATTTGATATGAGCCGTAAAACCGTGGCTGCCAACGCCGCCGTGATGGGGCTGGGCAACACCCGCCGCATTGTGTTGGGCGATACGCTGATTGACAATTTTACCGTGGATGAAATTGAAACGGTGCTGGCCCACGAGTTGGGGCATCACGTGCACAAAGATGTGGCCAAAGGGATTGTGGTGCAATCGCTGCTGACGCTGGGCGGGTTCTGGCTGGCCGACCGGCTGATGCAGTGGGGAATTGCCGCGCTGGGCTACACCGGCCTCACCGACCCGGCGGCGCTGCCTCTGCTGCTGGTGGCGCTGGCGCTGTTCGGGCTGGTGACCATGCCGCTCAGCAACGGCTGGTCTCGCTGGCGAGAGGTCAAGGCCGATACTTACGCCCTGCAAACCACCCGCAACCCGCAGGCCTTCATCAGCGCCATGACCCGGTTGGCCAATCAAAATCTGGCCGACGCCGAACCGCCCGCCTGGGTGGAATTCCTCCTGCACAGCCACCCTTCCATCAGCAAGCGGGTGGCCATGGCCCGGCAGTTTGG
>RFJF01000007.1 GCA_003695455.1 Chloroflexota bacterium | reverse complement strand
GTGGTGGCTGTGCTGCTGCTGCTGCTGTTCATCGTCGGCATCCCGGGATGCTGGCTTCGGTGGCGACAGCGTTACCGGCAGCAGGTGGTTGCGTTGCGGGAGCGAGACCAGCAGATGAGGCTGGCGTTGCCTGCCGGAATGTCGCTGGAGCTGGAGCGGACGGTTGATATTCTGGCGGCAGTGGCCCAACAAAAATCGGCGGGAAACGGCCCGCAAATTACTGTGGGCTTTGCCGCCGAAACGGAAAATTTGCTCCAAAATGTGCGGGGCAAGCTGGAACGCAAAAATCTGGATTTGATTGTGGCTAACGATGTGACCGCCGCTGACGCCGGATTTGGCGCAGACACCAACCGGGTCACCCTGCTGGGGCGGGACGGCTCGGTAGAAACGCTGCCGCTGCTGCAAAAAACCGCCGTGGCCGAGGCCATTTTTGACCGGGTGGCGGCGCTCATCGGCGGGCAGGCCGGTTAGCGGGCGGCTGTACCGCTGACGGTCATTTCATCCATCACGGCCACAATATCGCGCAGGCTGGCCAGGTTATCCTGCAAACTTTCATCCAGCCGCTGAAACCGGCTCTCGCTGAAATTGCCGCGGGTGGTAATCAGCAGCATTTCGGCGTGGGTAGTGCCCAAATCGCTGGCAATTTTTCTGATTTTCAACTCGGCCTGATTGTGGTAATTTTGCAGCTCCTCAAGCGCAGCCAGGTGAGCGCGTTTGCTGTTGACCAGCGCCCGCAGCGACGCCACTTCTCCCTCGGCGTCAGACAGGGCCATTCGCCGGCGTAACTGCTCAATTTCGGCGGCGGCGCGGCGCATTTCGCGCGGCAAATTGTGCTGGCCGTACAACCGTGCCAGCGATTGCTCCAGCCGCTGCAACGTTGCCAGCCATTCATCTACCGGCTGCACGGTGCGGGTTAGTCGCTCTTTCATTGGCCCCGGCGCTGTTTGCTGTACGGTGCGTTTGATTTGCCGGGCGTACTGGCGCGCCTCGCGCAGCGGCCCGCGGATGGATGCCGGAACCCGGCCGGAAGTGATGCTCACGCCGTCTCCACTCCCTTGCAGCAGGGCAAACGCCCCTTTAACCAGCAAAAACAGCACTGCCGCTACCAGCATGGCGGCAAACGCCACCACCAGCAACACCCCGGATGAAGCAATCAGCCCGGCCACAAGCAGCGCTGCCCCAGCCACAAACATTCCCAATGTAAAAAAAATGCGAAAAACATGCATTTCAAATCCTTTCAAAAATCTGTTCGGCGGGAAGGTGATGAGATTATAGCACAAACCGGCGCAGAACTAAATGGCATTCACGGGAATCACGGTGCGCCGGTTGCAGCCCATAGTTGCAATACGCAAAACCGGCGGCAAAGTTGCGGCCAATTTCCAAAGTCAGCGGGACACACCGGTCGCTAATTGGCGGCGGTGATTTGCCTTTTGTTTCACAATCGGCTACCTTGTAACGGGCCGGGCATAAGTATGTGGCGCAGCCAAAATATCAGACTTGTGGCCCCGGCGTTGTATTTTGACGGAGAAAAATATGCACCAAAAATATAAACTTCAAATTCAACTTGGGTTGATTATTTTGCTGTCGGCCGGGACGCTGGCCGGGATATCGCTGCTGTTGGGGGCCGGGATGCAGCCGCACCGGGCCAGCGCGCAGGGGCCAATCATCGCCACGCCCAGCGTGCCGTTTACCCCCGCACCGCTGGCAGATTTTGGTCTTTCGGCGGCTGATTTTCAATTATCGGCGCTGGCAGCGGTTTCGTACGATCTTTCAATTACCAAAACCACCAGCGTCACCTCGGTTACGTCCGGCAGTGTTGTTACTTTCAACATCTCCATTTCCAACCTGTCCGGGAGTACGGCCCAGTACCTGTATTTTACCGACAGCTACCCCAAACAGATGGTCAACGTAACTTACGCATTTCAGCCGGGGGTGACGGCGGTGAGCAACGGTGTGACCGGGGCCGAGCAGTGGTTCATTACCAGCCAGATTCCGGTGGGGCAATCTATTGCCATCACCGTCACCGGCGAACTGACATCGGCGCTGGATGCACTGGTAACAAACACGGCCGTGGTCACGCCGTTTATTCAGGGTGCAGACCCGGCGGGCGGCAACAACAGCGCCAGCGCCAGTGTTAATGTGACCGGCTTTAGCCCCACTGCCGGCTTGATTTTTTTGCCCATTGTGCAAATGAACCCCACGCCAACGCCCGTTCCGCTGACGCTGGCCTACCATGAAACGTTCGATGGCACGCCGTGGCAGGAGTTTTCAAATAACGGGTGTTCGACTACCCATAATACCGGCCAGTATTGGGTGGATTTGGACAGCGGCGACCGCACCTGCCTGCCGCCGGCCCGTAACGAGAACAAGCCGGAACTACCCTACCGAACTTACGGGGAGTTTGAGGTTCGGGCCTACGACTCCGGCGAAAATCAGGACAGCGAAAGCGGCTATGGCATCTGGGCAAACGGGCAAGGCGCCGATAATTACTACCTGTTCAGAATCTGGCCCAACACCAGCGGATGTTCAAGCGGCGGCAATTGGGAACTGCGCCGTTACAAAGATGGCGGCAACCAAAAATTATTGGGCGGCACCTGCAACGGCAATATTGTTCGGGGGTACGGCTCGGCCAGCGCCAATACGCTCCGGCTGGCCCACAAAAGCACCGGCGAACTGTTGGTTTATGTAAACGGGCAGTTGCTCGGTAACATTTCAGATACCAACCAGCTTACCAACGGCACTGCCACCGGAGTTTACGCAGAATCAAATAACCGGCACATTCGTATTAAATATGATGATTTTAAAGTGTACCGGTATTAAATGTTGTTTGATGGCATAAAAAAGCCCGGATTCGCGTCCGGGCTTTTTGATTCTTGAGGCGGCGCAGGCTACTCCGGCGAGGCGGCGCACCGGAATCCAACGTTGTTGAAAAACACAAAATCGCCGTCTAACCGGGAAAGGGCATGGGCCACGTTAGAATCGTTTACCCATGATGCGCCGCGCAGCACCCTGAAGCCGGCAGCATCCCGGCTTTCACGGCCGTCGTCTGCATCATACGGGTAGGCTCTGAAAAGCGTGTTGGTCCACTCCCACACGTTGCCCACCATATCAATCAACCCTTCCGGCGTATCACCGTTGGGAGAAAAGTAGCCAATGGGGCTGGTTTGGCCCAGGCCGGCTTCTTTGCAGTTGCAGTAGGCGGCCTCAAAATCATTGCCCCACGGGTAGCGGCGGCCCTGCGGGCCCCGGACCGCCAGTTCCCATTCGGCTTCAGTGGGCAGGCGTTTGCCGGCCCAGGCGGCGTAGGCCATTGCATCGGCCCAGGTCACCAATACTACCGGATGGTCGGCCTTGCCTTCCGGGTAGAGGCGTGTATCGGGGTCCCAATTGTAGGCAGAAGTATCGCACCAACTGACGTGGTAGTGAGGCACAGGGTGGCCGGTGGCGTCCACAAAGTGTTTGTACTCTTCGTTGGTTACCGGCCACCGGTCCAGGTAGAAGTCTGCTACTTCAACCTGATGTTCCGGCTGGTAGGTGGGGTCGCCTGTGTTGGCGCCCATAATAAACCTGGCACCCGGGATTAACACCATCTCTTTTTGGTCGTCGGGCCAAATAATGATGTTGGCGGTGTGATCGAGTTCAGGGGTCGGATCGTGTGTCATTGTTCGAAACTCCTTATAGTTCAATATCATAGGCCAGCACACAACCTGCCAGCCAGATATGATCGCCGGGCCTTAAAGTTCTGCTTTGCCCCAGCGAAAGCAGTTCGCCGCGCAAGCGGGTGCCAAAGCCGCTGCCCAGGTCTTCTAAAAAGGGTTGGCCGTTTCTCCACTGGATGATGGCGTGGCGCCGTGAAACCAGCTTGGCTACTTCACCATCGCGGCTCAAGTCAATATCCGGGACAAAATTGACGCGGGCGTCGGTTCTGCCAATGATAATATTGTGCGGGGGCGAGATGTGGATTTTTCGGCCGGTGGGTGTAACCGTGAGTATGTGGCGGGCCTGCACCGAGCTGGCATTTTGCAGAATTTTTGCCGGTACGCGGTCATACCTGATTTTAATACCACCCAGCCTGAGCGTATCGCCGGTTTGCAAAACGCGGGATGGCCCGTAGCTAATCTGTTCGCCGTTCAGAAACACGCCGGATTTGCTGCCCAAATCTTCAATGGTATGTTTGTTGTTTTTTGCCAGCAAAGAGGCGTGCCGGCGGGAAATGGCGTGATATTTTCTATCTTCAAAAGCCAGATCAATATCCGGGGGAATGCCTACGTTGGGGTCAAAGCGGCCAAAAACCAGGGCGCCCTCTTGAGGCAACAAAATGTGGCGGTCGCTGTCATCAACGGTCATCCAGTAAAATTCCGGTACATCTTTGCCGGGGAAGGGCCGGGTACTGGTGGTGAGTTTGCGTAACGGTTTTGTGGGGCGTTTGGGTTTGGGGGCTACAGGTTGAAGATAATCCGGGGTGTGCAATGGTTGGGTGTGGCCTTTTCTGGCTGGTTTTGGGGGAAGTTCGCCGGTTTTTGGTTTGGTAGTCTTTTGAACGGCTGCCTCTTCCACTTGAGCCGCTTCGGCATCTTTGTTGGCCTGTACTTTTTGCAGCCGCAGCGTTAGCGCCGATGTTTTGGCTTTGCGCTTTTCTTTTTCTGCCTTGACCAGCAGACAATCTTTTTGCAAACGGCCCCACGTTGCCAGCGTATCGGTGCGCGCTTCAAATGCACGCCGAATCATCACTTTGATGCTGTCGGCATTGAAGCTTTCATCAATGCAGCGGTTTCTGATGGGGCATTTGCGACAACTATACTTATACATAGCCTCCCAGCTTTCCCGTTACATTTACCTGACTACAGTTTTTGCCGGCCGGTAAATGGTCTGAAAACTACGTTCAGCAACATAAAGTTAGTATAACATTCGGTATATGGCCTGTCAACGATGAATAAAGTACTGTTGCAGGAGGCTACTGGGTTGGCTCTTCGCCCAGTTGCAGAGGGATGGTGATTTTTTGCCCGGCTCTAATCACGGTTACGTCAACTGTATCGCCCACGGTGAATTGGGTTTCCAGCAGGGTTTGTAATTCATCCAGGCTGTTTACCGCCTGCCCGTTGATGGCGGCCAAAATATCACCGCCAATGAAAATGCGTTGGTTGCCTACAATGGCTTCTTTTTGCGCGCCGTGTACGTTATTTTGGGCCAGCGGGCTGCCGCGATATATTTCGACCAGCAGCAACCCTTGCGTGGCCGGCAGGTCCAGTACCTCGGCCAGCCCCGGAGTAATTTTGTAGGCGTATTTTACCCCCAGCCACGGATGGCGGTAGTAGCCCAGTTCCAGCAGGTCGGGCAGAATGCGGCGCAGAATATTAACCGGAATGGCAAAGCCCACCCCGGCGCTGGTACCGCTGGGGCTGAAAATAGCGGTGTTAATGCCAATTACCCGGCCCGCGCTGTCTAACAGGGGGCCGCCGGAGTTGCCTTTGTTGATGGCGGCATCGGTTTGAATAATGCCGCTGATTTGCCGTCCGTCCTGGCCCTCTATGCGGCGGTCAAGTGCGCTCACAACCCCGGCGGTCAGGGTTTCGCCAAATTGCCCAAACGGATTGCCGATGACAATGGCCCGCTGGCCTACCTGCAATGTGTCAGAATCACCCAGTTCTACCGGAACCAGCAAACCGGGCGGCGCATTGACCTGCAACACCGCAATGTCGTTGCGCGGGTCTGCGCCCACCAATTCGGCCGGCAGGGTTGTTTCGTCAAAAAATGTAACCTCTATTAATCGGGCGTTGTGGATAACGTGAAAGTTGGTAACAATGTGCCCCTCGGCGTCCAGCACAAAGCCGGAGCCGGCCCCCTCTACCGGAACAGGCTCAAAAAAGAAGTTGCGCTGCAACACCTGGGTAGTAATGTTGACTACGCTGGGCGAAACGCGTTGGTACACGTCAATGATTCGCCGTTCGGCCACGTCGCGGCCCAGCGCGTCAATAAAGGCCGCCGGGTTGTCCAGCAATCCCTCATCCAGCAGTTTGTTGATGACCTGCCCGGTAATTTCATCC
>RFJF01000107.1 GCA_003695455.1 Chloroflexota bacterium | reverse complement strand
CGGTACCCTCTGAAAACACACCACCCGCGCCCAAAACTACTCCCACCCCCACCGCCGAAATCCCCGGCAGCACGCTGACCGACGGTTTTAGCGCAGAAAGCACGGCCACACCCCAACCCCCAACCGCCACTACAGAACCAACCGTTGAATCCACGGCCACGGCTACGCCCACATCTACCGAAGCGCCAATGGAGGTTGTTACGCCCACGCCTTCGCCGGAAAATATTGTTACCGTGGCGGCTATGGCCAAAACAGCCACCGCCATTGCCACCGCCGTTGGAACCTACACGCCTGAACCGCGCAACTGGGTTCAGCCGGTCATTGTCACCCCGCTGCCCGCGCCGGCCAACCAGGCCACCGCCGAATTTAGGGTAGCCGTTGTTACTGCCGAGGCGTTTCTCTACGGCCCGTCTGTCATCTGGACCGCCACACCCACGCCCTACATTCAGCAGGTGGCCGGCAATGTAGCCACGCCGTATGCGGCCGCCACGCCAACCGCCACGCCGCACCCCATGCCCAACCCGCTGTTAGGCAAAATTGCCTTTTTGTCCAATCGTTCCGGCGGCCCGGAACCTCTGCGCAACCCGTTGGTTTACGTAGTTAATCCCGACGGCAGCGGCCTCTCTGTGCTTACAGATGATACCTTTTACAAGGTGGCGCTTGAGCGCGATAAATATTCGGCAGATTTGCGCTTCCGCACGTTTGTGAAAGAGTTTCCGCGTTACTTTGGTGATCAGGGCCAATACAATCTGGTGCCGGCCATTTTCTACTACGATTACGAATACAACGTAGAAGAGCAAGTGACCTTCTTTGGCGCGGGCGATGCCTGGGACCCGGTCTGGTCGCCGGGCAACGAGCAGATGGCCTTTGTTTCAAAC
This sequence comes from Chloroflexota bacterium, assembly GCA_003695455.1. Taxonomy (GTDB): domain Bacteria; phylum Chloroflexota; class Anaerolineae; order 4572-78; family J111; genus J095. Next base: position 1,926 of record RFJF01000107.1, on the reverse strand, counting down.
GACAGCCAGGATGACGAAATCTGGGTGGTCAACCGGGATGGCAGCGGATTGAAACGGCTGACCGAAACCAACGAAGCCTTCAACGCCCGCGAAATTGGCAAAGACACCTTTATTCCGGAAGTCAACGGCAACCCCAGTTGGTCACCCGACGGTACGCAGATTGTGTTCTGGTCTAACCGCAACGGGCACCGGCAAATATGGGTGATGAACGCCGACGGCACCAACCAGCACCCCATCACCGATAGCGGCCATGACGACTGGAACCCCGTTTGGATTAAATACCCCAACCGGGCGCCCTGAGCCGTATCCTGAGCAACAAGAACAAAAATCGGCAAGCAGCAATGAGTACAGACGCCCAATTTGGGCGTCTGTACAAAGCCGCAGAGTCACTATTCCCTGACTCCTGAATCCTGTTTTTACACGGAGATGATTGTGAAACGTAAACTACTACCCGCAAAATGGATCCTGTTGTTAATGCTGGTGCTGGCGGCTTTTCCCGTTGGGGTGAGCGCCCAGGGCGGCGCGCCGGAAATCAGCACCCTCACCGTCTCGCTGTGGCCGGAATATGACCAGCCGGACGTGCTGGTTATTTACCGGGCGCAACTCAGCCCCGATACGTCGCTGCCGGCGCAACTCACCTTTCGGCTGCCGGGCCACATTGCAAAAATGCACGCCGTGGCTTTTCAAAATGGCGACGAGCTGGCAAACATTGACCCCGCGCTGGTTTCTTTGCAGCCGGACGGCGAAGATATGCTGCTGTCATTTTCTGCGCCCTCTACGCAAATTCAATTTGAATATTACGACCCGGAACTGCTCATCAAAGAAGCAGATTCGCGCCGGTTTGATTACACCTTCAGCGCCACGCTGCCGGTGAAAGCCGTAACATTTGAGGTCAAAGAACCGTACGCTGCCGAGGAGTTTTCAATGTCGCCCGAGCCGGAGCGCACCACCAAAGGCAGCGACGGCCTGCCGTACAGCACGCTAACCAAAACCGGCCTGGCCGCCGGCGACAGCGTCTCTCTGAGCGCCGGCTACCGGCGCAACCGCGATACGCCTTCGGTGCAGAACATCACCGGCGAAACCATGCAGCTACCCGGCGGCGGCGATGCCATGCCGGGTCTGGCCGACGCCGCACTCACCATGCCGGCGGCAGGTTCTGCCCCGCCGCAGATGCCGGAATCAGAAGAAGCTCCGTTGTTTGCGGCAGACAGTGGTCAACAATCTAATTACTGGGGGTATATTTTGATTGGAGCAGGCGTAATTTTGCTGGTAGGAAGCGGGGGCTATTGGTGGAACTCCTCACGTCGAACTGGCGCCAAAAAAGCGGCACGTCCCACAAAAACGGGTGGTGTAGCTGCGGCCGTGACTCAATTCTGTCATAAATGCGGCGCATCGTTTGAGGAGAATTCAAAATTTTGCCACGCCTGCGGCACAGCCCGGCGGCAGACGTAAGTTACACCACAGTACGGGGCCGGTACTGAATGGCCTCGGCAACGTGCGGGGTTTGAATGTTTTCCTCGCCGGCCAAATCGGCGATGGTGCGGGCCAGTTTGAGAATGCGGTGGTAGGCGCGGGCGCTGAGCTGCATTTGCCGCATAGCGGCCTTGAGCAGGTTGGTGCTTGTGTCATCCAGCGGGCAAAACTGCCGGATTTCTGCCGGCCCCATATCGGCGTTGGTTTGCAGGGCCGTGCCCGTAAATCGCTCGCGCTGGCGCTGCCGGGCCGCCTCTACTCGCGCCCGCACAACTTCGCTTGGTTCGCCGGTGCGCCGGCTGTTCAGCTTTTCAAACGGCACGCGGGGAACTTCAACGTGAATATCTATCCGGTCCAGCAACGGGCCGGATATTTTTTTCTGGTAACTTTTCACCATCGAAATGGAGCAGGTACACTCTTTTGGGGATCTGTGTAGTAACCGCAGGGGCAGGG
>RFJF01000106.1 GCA_003695455.1 Chloroflexota bacterium | reverse complement strand
GTGGTATACTGTTGCGGTAATTTTTGGCGCCGCCACACGCCAACCATCATTTGCGCTTTTGCGTTTGTCTGTTGCTTGCCCATTAAATTGGCAGCAGGCAAATGTTTTTTTGAGGAGAAGAGGGGTCTTTCCCGCCACGGGTTGGTAATCCCCTCAATATAAAAACCAGTCAATTGAGGCGAGTTGCGTATGGCAGCCGAGCTTTCTCGCGAAATGCGGTTGCGAAAGCAGGCAGAATTACAATCGCTGCAAACCACGCTGACCAGCTTGCGTGAGCGTGAAGCAAGCTATATTGAGGCATCGGCCAACATCCCCATTTTGTTCAGCCAGCAGATTGACGATGTTCGGCATCAGATTGCAGAGATTGAGAATTTGCTGGCCGATGAGGATGACACGGTCTCTTCTGCGGCGATTGCCCGCCAGGCGTATGCCGATGCGTTTTCTGCGGAGCGGGCCGGTGATTTTTCAAAAGCGGCCAAACTGTACAAACGCGCCGCGCGTTATTCGCATCCGGACGCATCGCAGGCCATTCGCAGCATCCGCTACCGCGAAAAAACGCAGAAAAACAGGCTCACCGGCAAAATAGTTTTGCCGTCGTCGCAAACGCGAAGCACCGGACGATTGTTTATCTGGGTGGCGGCAGTCATCATTTTGATTCTGATTCTGGTGTTTGTGGTCAACGGAATTCTGGGGTCAAATCCTCAAACCGCATCAGTAACGGCGCAGGTTACCGCCACCGCCACTGCCACACTCACGCCCGCGCTGGTGCAGTTAATTGTGCCCGACACGCCAACACCGCAACCCACAGCCACTGCTACCGCAACGGCCACGCCTGCGCCGCCCACCCCAACCGCCACCGAAATCACATCCGCCGCCGCACCAACTGCCACACCCACGGCAGTTCCCACGCCGATGCCCGCCCCCCGCATCATTGGCCCCAGCGATGGGCTGGTGTGGAATGATGGGGCCATTGTATTTGAATTCGAGCGGCAGAACCTGGATTTTGACCAGCTCTACTGCCTGAACACGCTGCGCGGTTACGACTCCACCGGTACCGAAAACTGGAGCTACCAGCCGGTTGGCAGCCAAAAGCCGGTCATTGTGTTAGACGCCAACGTTTTTCGGGTGGCCAAAGTGCAGGGGATGAAATGCATCAAATGGTCGGCAGCCATTGGCAAGGGAACGTGCCAAAATATTATCGGCCAGTCCACGGTTGAGCGGATTATTGGCCTGCCCCGCCCCTGTGATTTTTGATCGGGTTATTCATCAAAAAAAGCAGCAGCCTCATCCGGGGTGGCCGGACCGCCGCCCTGCGCCAGCCGGGCATCGCCGCCGCCGCGACCGCCAATTTTTGCCAGCCGGGCGTTGAGCAGTTTGCCGGCGTTGTGCGGCGTACCGCGCCCGCAACTGACCACCAGCGATAATTTTTTGCCGTCAAACGCAGCCAGCAGCGCCACCAGATTCTCATCCTGCTGGAGTAGTTTCCCCAGTTCACGCAATTCCCCCGCCGGACGTTTGGCAAACATTTGCCGTATCCACCGCCCGCCATCGCCGGGGGCGGCCTGTTGGCGCAATTTGTGTGCTTCCAGTTCCAGCGCCGCCGCCCGCAGTTCGTTCAGCTCAACCCGCGCCTGTCGCAGTTCTGCCAGTTGAGCCGCTGCCACCCCGGCCAATTCACCCGGCCCCGTGCTGAACAAATTGCCCAATTCTGTAACAAGTTGACGGTCAACCTGAAATTGGCGCAGCGCCTGCTCGCCGGCAGCAAAATGGATGCGCCGCTTTTGGTTTTTGCGTTCAGTGCGCAAAATCTTAATCAGGCCGATCATCCCCGTTTGGGGGCAGTGTGTGCCGCCGCAGGCCGAAACATCGAAGCGGTCAACCTCTACCACCCGGATGCTGCCCGATACTTTTGGCGGGCGGCGGAACGGGGTTTGACTGACCTCTGCGTCGGTGATGAAATAGGTGCGAATGGTGCGATTTTCAAATACCACCTGATTGGCCCGCAATTCGGCCCGTTCCAGTTGGCCGGGCGCAAGCTCGGTGTCCGGCACGTCAATCGTCGAGGGGGAATCGCCGCTGATTTTGGCCGACAGGGTTTCCAGCCCCAACTCGGCTTCCAGCGCCGCCGAGAGGATGTGCTGAGCCGAGTGATGCTGCATGTGGGCCAGCCGGCGGTCGCGGTCAATTTTGGCGGGGGCGGCGGGGCCGGGCACATCGCGGTCTACCCGGTGGACCACCTGCCCGGATTCATTTTTGAACACATCCAGCACCCGCG
>RFJF01000105.1 GCA_003695455.1 Chloroflexota bacterium | reverse complement strand
CGGCCCGGCACCTACTGGCTCAGCAAAGGCTGGCTTGAAAGCGGCAGCAATCCGCTGGCCGAATACGAAAAGTACGTGCCGCAGTACGGCAAAGAAACCGCCCAGTGGTTGATGGATCAACAGTACCAGCACTACCGGCGCGTGGCGCTGGTGGCCCACAACCAGAGCGATTTGGATGAGTACCGGGCGCAGGCGCAGCAGGTGGGCGAGTTTTGCAGCCAGTGGGGCATGGAATATGACGAAGTCCTCGGCTCTGACCGCTACGTGCGCCGGCTGGTTGAAGTAACCGCCGACCTCACGACTGCCGACGACGATTTTATTGTGGTTCCTCCCGGCGGCGAGTTGCGGCAAAGTCAGTTTCTGCGGGAGTAGAAAAGCGGGAGCAGGAAGTACGGAGTCACGAACCGGACTCCAGCAGCGACAAAAACCGGCTGTAGGCCGCATCCCAGGCGGCGCTGTTTTGCGGCCGGTACTCCTCAACCGGGAATGAGCGTTTGACTACCTCGCGCCCCTCGTTGAGCGAGCCGATTTGCCCCACCGCCAGCATTTGCATCAAAATATTGCCCACCGCCGTGGCCTCGACCGGGCCGGTAACAACCCGCCGCCCGGTGGCGCTGGCCGCAAACTGGTTGAGCAGTTTGTTCTGCGTACCGCCGCCCACAATGTGCAACACCTCCAGCCGCCGGCCGGCCAGTTCCTCCAACCGTTCCAGCACCCAGCGATATTTGAGCGCCAGACTTTCCAGCGCAGTGCGGATGATTTGACCGGGCGTGTCGGGCGTGCCCTGTCCGTGTGTGGCGCAAAAATCGCGGATGCGGGCCGGCATATCGCCGGGGGCAAAAAAGTCCGGCGCGTCGGGGTCAATCAACCCGGTAAAGGGCGGCGCGGCGGCGGCCAGTTCGGCCAGTTCGGCAAACGAGTATTCCTGCCCCTGCTGCGCCCACACCCGCCGGCACTCCTGCACCAGCCACAACCCGCCCAGATTTTTGAGCAGACGAATGGTATTTTCCACGCCGCCTTCGTTGGTCACGTTGTATTCCAGACTTTTTTCGGTGATGACCGGCGCGGGCAATTCTGTGCCCATCAGCGACCACGTGCCGGAACTGATGTAGGCAAAGCGGTTTTTATCGGCGGCGGATACCGGCACCGCCGCCACCGCGCAGGCGGTATCGTGGCCGGCGGGGGCAATGACCGGCACCTCACCGGACAGGCCGGCCCCGGCGGCAATGTGCGGCAGCAGCGATCCCACACGCGCGCCGGGCGGCGTCACATCCAAAAAGATGCCGGGCGGGATGCCCAATTTTTCCAGCATCTCCACGGCCCAGCGATTTTCCCGCATGTTGTAGGCCTGGCTGGTGCTGGCAATGGTGTATTCGCACACTTTTTGGCCGGTAAACCAGTAGTTGAACAAATCGGGCATAAAAAGCAGCGTGTCGGCAGCGGCCAGCGCCGGCGACTGCTGCCGGGCCAGCGCCGCCAGTTGAAAGAGGGTGTTCAACTGCATAAACTGGATGCCGGTCTGGTTAAAAATCTCGGCGCGGGGCACCAGCTCAAACGTTTTTTCCATGATGCCGTCGGTGCGGCTGTCGCGGTAGTGAACCGGGTTGCCGATGAGTTGGCCGTTTTTATCGAGCAGGCCAAAATCCACGCCCCACGTGTCCACGCCCAGCGCGGCAATTCTGCCGCCGCAGCGTTCGGCGGCTTTGCCCAGGCCGGTCTGCATTTCGGCAAAAAGCTGGAGCGCGTTCCAGTAAAGCGTGTCCAGCACGCGGGTGGGTCCGTTGTGAAACCGGTGCGCCACTTCCAGCGAGAGGGTATCGCCGTTGAAGCGGCCCAGCACGGCCCGCCCGCTGGACGCGCCCAAATCAAAGGCAACAAAGTTGGTAGTGGTCACAGCATCCTCCAAATTCATTTTTGATTGACGATTCTTGCTAACGAGCACATACTGAATTGGCCCCTGATTTACCCGTTTTTAGAGTGCAACCCGGCCCAGTGGCAGGTTTCAGGTGGCAAGTAAAAGATTGCAACCTGCGACTTGCCACATAACGGGCAAAAGGCAATGGATAGGCCAAATTTTGCATCAAATTCAAAGAGTGTCTGTTAGCAAAATCGTAAATATCAGGCGTATTTTCCGTACAGCGGGCCAAAGTTGGCGCAGGCGCGGAAATCCGCGCCGGTCGGGTCGTCGGCGCCAAAGGCCGTCCACGTGCTGGGCCGGAAGATATTTTCCGGGGCCACGTTGTGCATGTACACCGGAATCCGCAGCATGGCCGCCAGCGAAATCAAATCACTGCCGATGTGGCCGTAGCTGATGGCCCCGTGGTTGGCCCCCCAGTTAGCCATCACACTGTACACATCGCGGAAGGCGCCGCTGCCGGTGGTGCGCGGCACAAACCAGGTGGTGGGCCAGGTGGGATTGGTGCGCTCATCAAGGATGGTGTGTACCTCGTCCGGCAGGTCCACCGTCCAGCCTTCGGCGATTTGCAGGGCCGGGCCAAGCCCTTTGACGATGTTGATGCGGGCCATGGTGACCGGCATGCCGCCCACGGTTTTGTAGCGTGTGGACCAACCACCGCCCCGGAAATATTCCACCATCGAGGTGTGCCAGGTGGTGGCATCCAGGCAGGCCGCCGCGTCGTCCGGGGTGATTTCCCAGTAGGGTTTCATCACCGGCTGGCCGTTGCGCTGCATACGGCCGGTTCCGTCGAGCGTGGCCGGGCCGGAGTTAATCAAATGCAGAATGCCGCCCTCGGCTGCGCCGGTGAGCGTGTGGCCGGTAACGCGCTTCACCGCGTCGGGGCTCCAGTAGGTGCGCACATCGGCAAAAATCTGGGCCGTGCCGGTGAGCAGGTGGCCCCACAGCATGGTGATGCCGTTGAGGTGGTCGTTTTCTGTAGCCACAATGTACGGCTGCCGGATTCCTGTCCAGTCAAAACTGGTGTTGAGAATGGCTTCCATAAAATCGCCGTTGGGCAGGTGGTCGGTCCACTGGCGCTGGCCCTGAAATCCGGCGGCAATAGCGTTGTGGCCCAGCGCCTCTTCGCCAAAGCCCAGCTCGGCCAGCCGGGGATTGCCGACCATCAAATCGCGGGCAATCAGCGCCATTTTCACCGAAAATTCCCAGGCCCAATCTTTTTTCTCGCGGCTCTGCTGCATTGATTCCGGGTTGTAATCTTTGCCTTCCGGGCAGTTGGCTTTTACCCAGGCCAGCGCCTGTTTGAACTCATCGGGGTCGTAAATTTCTTCGTGAACGCGGCGCACAAATTCGCTCATGTCAATGCTTTCCGAGCGCATTCCCAAATACGCCTCCAAAAAAGAGGGGTCCACAATCGAGCCGGCAATGCCCATTGAGGTGCCGCCCATTCCCAAATAGGATTTGCCGCGCATGGTTGCCACGGCCAGCCCGGCGCGGGTAAATTGCAGCAGTTTTTGGGCCACATCTGCCGGGATGGATTTGTCGTCGCTGTCCTGCACATCACGCCCGTAAATACTGAAGGCGGGTAGCCCCTTTTGGCTGTGGCCGGCCAGCACCGCCGCCAGATAAACCGCGCCGGGGCGTTCGGTGCCGTTAAAGCCCCACACGGCTTTGGGAATGAGCGGGTCGGTATCCATGGTTTCTGCGCCGTAGCACCAGCAGGGCGTCACGGTGATGGACAGCCCCACGCCCTCTTTCTGGAACTTTTCGGCGCAGGCCGCCGATTCGGCCACGCGGCCAATAGTGCTGTCTGCGATGACGCACTCGACGGGCAGGCCGTTGGCGTGGCGCACGTTTTCTGTGATGAGGCTGGCCACGGCGCGGGCCATATCCATGGTCTGCGTCTCCAGCGATTCGCGGACGCCGCCCAGCCTGCCGTCAATGGTAGGCCGAATACCGACTTTGGGCATATCGCCTACCAGCCGGTTGGTGGGGGGAACAGTTTGAATGTCTGCTACGTTTGCCATCATTTTTCTCCTTTGAGACTTCAGATTCCAGAATACAGAAATCAGATTAGAAGTTACGCGGTTGAACAGAAACGAATCACGAATACCGCCAATGGACGAATATCACTAATAAAATATTTAGAAAATTCGTTTATTCGTGTCATTT
>RFJF01000104.1 GCA_003695455.1 Chloroflexota bacterium | reverse complement strand
TCGTTAAATAGTTTTCAGGAAACCCTGCGCTACGCCTGACCGGCACGGCAACTCTGGATCGAACATGAAAAAAATCACCCAATCCCGAATATGGCGCTCGTTTTTCCGGCACGGCTGGCCCGACAACCCGCTGGACCGTTCGCTGGTGATGACCACCAACCTGTTTTTGCATTTGCACCCGGTCAAAATCAACCGCAACAGCCTGAAAGCCACGTACACATTTGGCCTGGGCGTCATTTCGGCGATTGTGCTGGGGTTGCTGGTGCTGACCGGCACCCTGCTGATGTTTTACTACGTGCCCAGCGTGGAGCGCGCCTACGGCAACATTGTCACCCTGCAAACTGTTGTGCCGTTTGGTCAACTTTTGCGAAATATGCACCGCTGGGGGGCGCATTTGATGGTGCTGGTGGTGGTGCTGCATATGGCCCGCGTTTTTTACACCGGCGCATACAAGCCCCCCCGCGAATTCAACTGGGGCGTGGGCGTATTTTTGCTGCTGCTCACGCTGGCCGCCAGTTTTACCGGCTACCTGTTGCCGTGGGACCAACTGGCCTTTTGGGCCATCACCGTGGGAACCAGCGTGGCCGGCTACGCGCCCGGCATTGGCGGGCAGGCGCGGAGTTACCTGCTGGGCGGCCCCGAGGTGGGGCAGGCGGCGCTGACCCGCTTTTACGCCCTGCATGTGATGGCTATTCCGCTGGCGATGGGCCTGCTCACCGCGTTGCACCTGTGGCGGGTTCGCAAAGATGGCGGGCTGGCCGCCAATGAACTCAACGAACTCCCGGACACCGAGGAATAAATGGGGCAACTTCCGGCCAAAAAGGCATTTGACAAACAAAATCAGGGCGGAACCAAAACCTACGCGCTGGTCGAACTGGTCAAGGGCGCGCCCACGCAAATGGTTGACCGCGGCCCGGACAACACCGTCTTTGCCTTTCCGGTGGTGGCCCTGCTGGAATTATTGCTGCTGCTGGGCGTGGTTGCCGTGCTGCTGGGCATGTCCATCGCCATAAACGCCCCGCTGGAAGAAATTGCCAACCCCGGCCTCACCACTGACCCGGCCAAAGCGCCCTGGTATTTTATGGGCTTGCAGGAAATGCAGGAACACGGCCACCCCCTTGTGATGGGCGTGCTGCTGCCCGCGCTGATGATTTTGTTTTTGCTGGCCATTCCGTACGTAGATGCCAGCCGCGAGGGCGCGGGCCGTTGGTTCACATCGGCGCGGGGCCGGCGGGTGGCGCTGAGCTTTGCCCTGTACGCGCTGGTGGCGATGCCTCTTTTTATTCTGCTGGATAGCGCCTTTCCGCCCCGCGAACTGCTGCGCGGCTTGCTGCCCAACGTGGTCACGCAATCGCTCATTCCGCTGGCGGTGCTGGCAATTATTGTGCTGCTGCCTCTGCTGGTGCTGTGGCGCAGCAAACCCACCCCCCGCGAGGTGGTGCTGGCCCTGTTCACCTTGCTGCTGGTTTCGGCGCTGGTGTTCACGCTGACCGGCTTTCTGTTCCGGGGGCCGGGCTTCCATTTGTACTGGCCGTGGGCCATGCCCAACGGCTACAATCCGTTTAACAATTTGTGATTCAGGAAAAATTTTGATGACAACTCAAGCACCCAAAACCACCAGCCGTCGCAATTTTTTGGGCCTGGCCTTTGGCGGAGCGCTGGCCCTGTTGGCGGCGCAATTCACCGTTGCCACGCTAAAATTCCTCAAACCGATTAGCCGCGCCGGTTTTGGCGGGCAGGTGTACGCCGGCAAGGTAGAAGAGTTTGCCATCAACAGCGTCAACCGGATTCTGGCCGGGCGATTCTACATTACCCGCACCGAAGACGGCCTGCTGGCGCTGTGGCAGCGCTGCCCGCACCTGGGTTGCGCCGTGCCGTGGGTGGCAGAAGAAGGCCGCTTTCACTGCCCCTGTCACGGCTCTATTTTCAACGAGGTGGGCGAAGTGCTGGCCGGCCCCTCGCCGCGGCCACTGGATACCTTTCCTGTCACCGTCAGAAGCGGCGAGGTGTGGGTAGATACCGCCCGCCCCACTCCCCGCGCCAACTTTGACCCGTCGCAGATTACCGGCGCGTAACCGGAGCGCACTTGTGAGAATTGGCAACGAAGACTACACCCGCTACGTGTGGATTGGGCTGGGCCTGACCCTGTTCATCATTGCCGCGCTGTCTTTTTACTGGCTGAACGAATCGGCGCGGCTGGCGCAGGCTGCCCAAAATTTTACCGCCGAACGCGAACGCCGGGGCCGCGCCATTTACGCCGACCAGTGTGTAATTTGCCACGGCCCCAACGGCGAAGGCGGAACCGGGCCGGCGCTCAACAATCGCGGGCTGCTCAAAAACACGCTGGACGAGGTGCTGTTCTCGGTTATTCGTTCCGGCGTGCCCGGCACACAAATGCCGGCCTGGAGCGTGGACTTTGGCGGCCCCCTCACCGATGAAAACATCCACGATGTGGTGGCATCCATCCGCGCCTGGGAACCCACCGCGCCGGACATCGAACCGGCCCCGTTCACCCCGGACCCCGCGCGCGGCGCGGCGCTGTTTGCCTCAACCTGCGCCGTTTGCCACGGCCAAAACGGGCGCGGCACCAACGCCGCCCCGGCCCTCAACAACCCCGCCCGGCTGCAACCGCTGGACGACGAGTGGTACCGGGTCACCATCCGCAACGGGCGGCCCGCCAAAGGTATGCCCACCTGGGGCAGCGTCCTGTCGCCGGAGCAAATTGAAGACATCATCGCCCTGCTGCGGCAGTGGCAACCTTAACAAATAATATATGTATTTACTCAGCAGTTACAGGGATGAAAGGGTTATCAGTCCACAGTGAGAAGAGAGCAGGTAAGAGTTGATAATCCTGT
>RFJF01000929.1 GCA_003695455.1 Chloroflexota bacterium | reverse complement strand
TACTTAACATAATCTTGTTCGGCGCGGTCGCGGTCGTAATCGAGCCGGATAATTTTTGCCGCCCAACGCCCCTGCCGCCACGTAAGTTGGGCGTAAGCGGCCCGGGTGTCGCCATCAAACGGCAGCCCCACCGAACCGGCGTTAACCACCAGTGTGCCGTCAATGTGGCGCACCAGTGGAATGTGGGTGTGTCCCACGGCCAGTACTGCGGGCGGGGGCTGGTTGGGCGCGGTAATTTTCTGGCGGAGTTTTTCATCGGTGGTAAATGGAAAAATGCCGGTCCGGTTGTTTATCATTGAGGCGTGTACCACGCGAAACTCCGAGCCGTCTGGCGCGGGCAGGCTTAGCTGAAACGGCATGGCCCGCAGCGCATCTACGTTGCCGTTGAGCTGTTCAAATGTCCAATAGGCCAGTTTGAAAATTTCAAATTTGGGGCCGCTGGTGGCGGCATCCGGGCTGTCCCACTGAATCACGTAATCTTCGTGGTTGCCGCGCACCACCTGCCAGCCGTCGGCGTGCTGTTTGTGTTGTACAAAGCGCAAACACTCCGGCGAGCGCGGCCCGCGATTCACCACGTCGCCGGCCACGGCCACGTAATCGGGCTGCCAGCGCTCCACGTGACCGGCCACGGTTTGCAGGGCCTCAAAATTGGCGTGAATATCAGCCAGTACTGCAATTTTCATTGGGTTTTGAGTTCCCGGCCGGCCAGCCGTTTGATGTAGGCCAGAATTGCGCCGATGCCGTTTAATCGCTGGGCGGTGAGTACTTTGTGCAGCCCCATTTCCCGGTAAAATGACGGCGGCACGGCCAGTACTGCCTCCGGCGATGCGCCGTCCAATCCCTCGCCCAGAATGGCGGCGTAACCGCGCACTGTGGGCGATTCTGGCGGTACATCAAAATAAAAGTGCATGCCGCCGTTCTCGTTTTCGGCGTGAACAAACACCGGGGTCATGCATTCGTGAACCTGTTCCATGTTGGTGTCTTTGTTCAGCCAGTCAGGCAGAGGCGGCATCTTCTCCGAGTATTCCAGCAAAAGCTCCAGTTTCTCGCGGCCTTCGCACCAGCTAAATTCTTCGATAATCTCTTGCAATCGAGTTGGCAGGTTATTTTGACTCAATTTGTTATCCTTTGGCGTTGATTGCGGTATTGTAGCCGAAAATCGGCGTTTCGTCACATGCTGCAAAACGCCTCATCTGTGGTGTGTTGCACTTTAAATTTGAACAATGGCGTCTGCCCTTTAAAATTGATTGTAGACCAGACTATGTTATAATTTAACACTGGTTGTGAAAACAAGAACAAAAACAGGGTCGGCGCTGATTCTAAACTTGTGCCCAATGTTACACAAGGAGCAATTTATGCCAATAAATATATATGTTGTATCAACTCAGGATTTTACAGGCAAAAGCGCCGTATGTGTGGCGCTGATGCACCGCATGATTAACGATGGTTACAAGGTGGGGTATTTGAAACCGTTCAGCAGCGCCGCGCGGGTGCGCGGCGGCAGCCGGATTGATGAGGATGCCCGCTTTATTAAGGAAACGTTCAACCTGCCGGAGACCATTGAGGAACTGGCCCCTGTTGTGCTGACCGATGAGGGATTGGCCGCCCATCTTGCCTCCGGTGATGGCGATTCCTACACCGGCCGGGTGCAGGCCGCCGGGCAAACGGTGGGGCAGGGGCGTGATGTGGTGGTGGTTGAAGGCAGCGCCAACTTCCGCGAAGGGTATGTGGTGGGCCTTTCGCCGATGAAAACGGTGGAGTTACTCCGGGCACGGGTGGTGGCTGTGGTGGGGTTTCGTTCCAGCCTGCAAATCATTGATGACTCATTTACTGCGCTCACCCGCATGGGCCGTGACCTGGTTGGCGTAATTCTCAATGAAATACCGGCCGAGCAAATGGATTATGTGCGGGATACCGTGAAACCCTACCTGGAACGTAACGGCATTGACGTACTGGCCGTGTTGCCGCACCAGACCGTTCTACATTCCGTTAGCATTGGAGAAATTAACGACGCGCTAGAAGCAGAGGTGATTTGCTACGGCTGCTACAATGACCTGGTTGAGAATCTGGTGGTGGCTTCTGCCGGGGTAGAGCACAGCCTGGAGCGGTTTCAGCGGGTGCCCAACAAAGCCGTCATTGTTGGCGGAGACCGGCCCGATATTCAAATGGACGCGCTCGACACCTCTACCAAAGTGCTGATTATCACCGGTAATCTTGAACCAACCCCGCAGGTTGCAGAGCGCGCCGAACTGGAGGATGTGGCAATTATTATGTCTCCGTTTGACACACTGGCAACCATTGAAAAACTGGAAACACTCTTTGGCCGCAGCCGGTTTCATCAAATTGAAAAAGTGAAACTTTTTGAAGCGCTGTTGAGCCAAAATATGAATTACGAGGCCTTTTACCAAAAAATTGGCCTGAAATAGCGCTGCCGGAATTCCCGCACCAAAGGAGTGATTGCCGTGTCTGACATTCCCGCCCCCGAAATGAAACGCTGCCCGTTTTGCGATGAAGAAATCCGCGTGAAAGCGATGATTTGCAAGCATTGCCGCCAGTGGATGCCCGGCTATTCCTACGAGTCGGCCATTAGGGATTTGGTGATTGAAAAACAGGTAACGGAACTTGCGCCGTCGTCGCGGGAAGAGGACGTGCGCAGCCGCGAAGGCCAGTTGCGGTTGGCCAAACAGTGGGCATCCGGCGACAAGTCGCTGTCGTTGAGCGGCTTTGATTTATCGGCGCAGGATTTGCGGGGGGTGAATCTGGCCGGGGCAAACCTGTCCGGCGCAGATTTGCGTGAGGCTGATTTATCGCAGGCAGATTTGCGGGGCGCAAATCTGGGCAGAGCCAACCTCTTCAGGGCCAACCTGCGCGGCGCCAACCTGCGCAGGGCGCAATTCACCGAGGCATACATGCGCGAAGTGACGCTGGAACGGGCCGATTTGAGCGGCTGTAAATTGGACCGGGCCAACCTGCGCGGCGCAAATCTGGCGCAGGCAGTGTTGTATCGTGTGGATTTGGAGGGGGCCAACCTGAAACTGACCGACGTGCGGAGCGCAAATCTGCGCGAAAGTTACCTGAAAGACACGGATTTCAGCGGGTCCAAATTTGCCGATGCGGATTTGAAAGGCGCAATGCTCATTCGCACCAACTTTGGCGATGCCGATGTTGAGGCCTACCAGTACAAACAGGCCCGCTCCATTGATGAGGTGATTTTGCCTACCGGCCGGGTTTACTCCCGGCCGGTGTAACTACTGCGCCCCGCCGCCAATCTCCACCCCCCGGAGCCGCAGGTGGTCGGCCTTGAATTGGCCGGCCTCATCCAAAATTTGCAGGCGCTGGCCGCCGGCGGCCTCGTAAAAACCCACCAGCACATCATACGTGCCGGGCGGCACATCGTCGCCAATGGCAATGATGTGCGAGTCAACAATTTGCTCGCCCGGCTGCCAGTGGGGTGTGCTGTAAAATCCGCGCTGGGGCTTGCTGTCGCCTTGGGCCACGATGTTGTTTTCTGCGTCCACCACCTGTACAAACACTGTAAAATCCACCTCGATGGGGGCCTGCGCCTGCCAGAAAAAGGTTGCGGTCAGCAGGCCGCCGGGTTGGGCCTGGCTGAAGTGGTAGCCGGTCAGCGTGATTTGGCGGTTAAAATCTACGCGGGCCGGGTGAACCGCCGCCGCCGGGACGGTATCCAGATTCACTTTTGCGCCATCGTGCCGGGTAAACAGAACCAGCGGCTCGTTCATCCCTTCCAGCCGCAGACTGTGACGTGCCGGGTACTCCTGCTGAAACCAGGGGCGGCTCTGCACTTCGGGTAGCCACAGTGCGCCCAACAGAACTATATCGGGCTGGTAGCGGCGGATGGCGTAGCCAAAATCGCCTTGCGCAATGTGCGGGGCCACATCCGGCTGGGCCAGGCCCACAATATCAATGATGTGCCGGTTGGCGCCGTAGCCAATGTGACCAATGTCAATGGTGGCCAGCGTGGCATTGGCGTTGGTGTGGTGGGCAATCCAGCGGGCGGCCTGCGGATAGGCCAGCGCCTTCCAGTCCGGATGTTTGGCAATGATGTCGCCGGTAACGGGGGCCAGCGTGTAAAGCAAAAGCGCGGTCAGCGCCACCGCCACGGTGGTGGCAATTCCATTTTTGAGGGGCGTGGCGCGGGCCGGGGCTAAATTGGCCGCACCAGCGGCCACAAACTGGATACCCCGGCCAATAGTCAGCGCGGCGGCAGGCATAAGCGGGGCGTAGTACCACTCGGCAAAGGTAACGCCCAGCATTTCAAAGGCCAGCGTGTACAGCACGGCGTGCGCCAGCAGCAGCAACCACATTCGCTCCCGGCGAAACATGGGAATTAACCCCAGCAGAAACAGCAGTGGAAAAATGTAAAACAGCGGCGTGTAATCCACCGTCCAGTCTTCCCAAAATTCCAGAAAACCGCTGACAAAATATTCGCCCAGCCAGTTAAACTGGCCCTGCGCGGTTTTGGCTTGCAGGGTGGCCGGAAACGGCGAACCGTAGTAAACCGTGGCAAAAATGTACCACAGCAGCGGGATGCCAATGGCCGGGGCAATCATTTGCCAGCGCAGGCGGCGGAACAGCGCACGAAGGATGCTGCCGGTTTGTGGCTGCGGGGCAGGGTGGGGGCCAAACAGAAAATCGTAGGTGAGGATGACCGCCCCCACCAGCGCCGCATCGCCGCGCAGCATGGCCGTCAGGCCGATGACCAGCCCGGCCAGCCGGTAGCGCCGGGCAAACCAGGCGTCAAAGCAGGCCAGCAGCAGGGCCGCGTACAGGTAGCTTTCCATGCTGAAGGCAATGACCAGCAGCGGGGCAAAGGTGAGCAGCAGCGCGCCGGCCACGCCGGTAATTCGGCCAGACAGGCGGCGACCCACATCAAAGGCCAGTATGGGCAGCAGTGCTGCCAGCACAATGTTCAGCGCCAGCGCAGCGCGGGGCGCCGCGCCAAAAATCCACGTGCCGCCGGCCAGCACCAGCGCGTACAGCGGCGTGGTGGTAACCTGCACCACCTCGCCGGGGTTAAAGACAAAACCGCGCCCGTGGGCCAGATTTTCGGCCACACGAAACGTAATCATGGCGTCATCGGCCACAATATTTTTGATGAGAAATCCGCTCCATAGCCCCGCCAGCCCAAGCAGCAGAAAAAGCAGGGCGTCAACGCCGGGCGGCGCAAAGCGGGAGCGCAGATTTGCAACTGTTTGCATGGCACGTCCGTCAATCAAAAATCCAACGGCGGATTATACATCGAATGGCCCGCAAACCCAATTTTGACCGGGCGGACGGCGGCAATTTAATGCGAGTAGTAAATTCCGGCAAGCGGTGGTATACTATCTGTCGCTTGTGAAATTGATAATAAAATACCGCGGGGTGTGACATTTAATGAGTATTCCCGAACAAAACATCAATGGACGACGTGTGCCCACGCCGCCCGCGCTGAGCATGGCCAACCGCATCCGCTTGTGGACGGTGATTGTGTTGCTGGTGGTGGCGTACCTGGTGCTCCGGTTTGGCGTAGGATTTTACACCGACTTTCTCTGGTTTCAGCATTTGAACCTCGAATCGGTGTTTTTGACCGGTTTCTGGGCCAAACTGGTGGTGGGATTTGCGGTGGGTATTCCTTTTGCGGTGGTGTTCTGGATTAGCGCCTTCATTGCCCGCTGGCAGTCGGTGCGCAACGTGCTGTTTTTTAGCGATGAAATTCTGGTGGCTCAAAAGTTTGTGGTGTGGGCCATTTGGGGTGCAGGCGCACTGCTGGCGTGGGCCGTAGGCGCGGCGGCCGGCAACAACTGGTTGATGTTTTACAAGTTTCTCAACCGGCAGGTGTTCAACCTGGCGGACCCTATTTTTAACATGGATATTGGCTTTTTTGTGTTCACCCTGCCGTTTTTGCATTTTGTGCAAACCTGGTTGATTGTTATTTTGTTTGCATCGCTGTTTGGGGCGGTGGCGGTGTACGCTCTGGCCCAGCAGAACAATCTGGCCGAGGGCCGGCTGGTAGTTTTGCCACACGTGCAGCTTCATCTTTCGGTGCTGGGCGCGCTGATTATGTTCACCTTTGCCTTTGGACACTGGCTGGCGTTGTACGATTTACTCTACTCCGAGCGCGGGGTGGCGTTTGGGGCCAGTTTCACCGATGTAAATGTGAGTATGCCGGCCCTGCGCGTGCTGGCTGCCGTGGCGGTGGGGGCGGGGCTGTTGCTGCTGGTCAATATTTTTCTGCGCCGCCCGTCGCTCAGCCTGTTTGCCGTGTTTGCGTGGATTATTGTGGGTATCATTGGCACCGGATTTGTGCCGGGGCTGGTGCAGCGCTATTCGGTAGAGCCGAATGAGTTGGCCCGAGAAGCGCCCTACATCGAAAAAAATATTGACTTTACCAACTACGGCTACGGCATGAGTAATATTCAGGAAAAGGATTTTTCCTCGGTAGAGGACCTCACCCCGGAAAAAGTGGCTGCCGAAGGATTGTTTCTGAAAAATATTCGCTTGTGGGATTACCGCCCGTTGCAGCAAACCTACCAGCAAATTCAGTCTATCCGGCTATACTACCGTTTTTACGACATTGACTTTGACCGCTACATGGTTGACGGCGAACTTCGGCAGGTGGCGCTGGCCCCGCGCGAACTGGACAAAAGCCAGTTGCAATCGCCCACGTGGGTCACGCAGAAAATGCAGTTTACGCACGGATACGGTGTGGTAGTCAATCCGGTGAATGAAGTGACCAAAGAGGGCTTGCCCCGGTTGTGGGTAAAGGATTTGCCCCCTGCGTCTGACTTTGATGATTTGCACATTACCCGGCCGGAAATCTAC
>RFJF01000928.1 GCA_003695455.1 Chloroflexota bacterium | reverse complement strand
GCACAATCGCCAGCGGAATGCCGATAATCAACCCCACCAAAAACAGCCGCCACGCCCGACGGGACCAGCCAAAGTTCCAGCCGTCGCGCACGGTTACCGCCTCGGTGAGGGTAATTTGCCGCACCATGCCCATCAGCGCTGTGCGAGATACCACTTGCACTACCATCCCCACCAGCACCAGCAGCAAAATCAGGCAAATAAACGCCGCCACAATGGCAAAAATAGTGCCGGGGTCAAGATTCATCAATTCCGGCGGCACCGGGGAACCGCCAAATTCGCTGCCGGAGTCGCCGGGCATGCTGAAGTTAAAGTTTCCGCCGCCACCACTGCCGCCGCACAGCGCCAGCAAAAAGCCAAACAGCCACAGGGCGCGGTATCGCCAGGTAATGGCCGCGGCCTGCTTCAAAATATCGGTGTGATTCATTGCGTTTCTCCGTCAGATTTCAGGTTTTCAGCCAGGTACTTGCCGGCAAATAGTTTGAGCAAAAAGAAAGTTACTTTATCGCAAGAAAATTTTGTGTAACCAGGAAGTAGGGAGCAGGGAATAGGGAGTAAAATTTTTTATGCTCCCTACTCCATACTCCACTTATTGATAATACGTCATCCGGCGCTAATTGTTGCACCACATCATACCACAAACCCGCCGGAACCGATAAGTAAACAATAACCTGGTCAGTGTGCCAACAAAACCCAACACAAGCCCACAGGGTTGACATCTTCGAATACATCGAGGCGTTCTATAATCGCATCCGCTGCCACCCGGCGTTGGGGCACAAAAGCCCGGTCAGGTTTGAGCATTGTCTTTAGCCGCTTAACCAGCCCTTAACCTCCTGTCCACTAAACCAAGGCTAGCTCAATTGTAAATTTTTTCATCTTCTTAACGGTTTGGCCCGGACATTGGCCCAAATTCTTAGCCTGCAAAAAAATGTTGTGATATACTATCCGGTATCTCAGCGTGGAGGTGCAACAATGAGTCAGATTTTACCTGAATCTGCCAAAAAACGTGTGGGCGACATTATGACCACGCACGTAATCACCGTGGCCCCCAACACGCCGGTTAGCCAGATTGCCCGGTTGATGTCAGACCACGACATCGGCGGGGTGCCGGTGATGGCCGACAACGGCGAAATTGTGGGCGTGGTAACAGAGCTGGATTTGATTGTGCGCAACACGCGCTTTAAAATGCCGGCCTTTTTCACCATTCTGGATATGGCCTTTTACCTGGAAACACCCGGCCATTACCAGGAACGCCTCAAGCACATTCTGGGTACGCACGCCGAGGAGATTATGGGCAAACCGGCCAAAACCATCTCGCCGCGGGCCACCATTGAGGAACTGGCCGAACTGATGGTTGAACGCCGAATGAATCCCATTCCGGTGGTGGATGACGGCAAGCTGGTGGGCATTGTCAGTCGCTCTGATATTGTGCGCATGATGGCTCGTGAATTTGAGGACGGTGAACCGGAGTCCTGAATCTGAAATTTGCATGGGGGAAAATGTGTATGCACGGAGTCATTGCCGCCGGTCATCCGCAAACCGCGGAGGCCGGCGCTGAAATTTTGAAGATGGGCGGCAACGCCGTGGATGCCGCCGTTGCGGCAGCCTTTGCCTCGTTTGTGGCCGAGTCTGCGCTGGTCAACATTGGCGGCGGTGGAATCGCCCAGATTTTCAACCCGGCCACCGGGCAGGCCACGGTGTATGATTTTTTCAGCACCATGCCCGGCCTGACAAACGGCAAGAGTCCCGCCCCGCCCGCCAAACAAATGGACTTTAAAAAAGTGCTGGTTGATTTTGGCGCGGCGGTGCAGCCATTTTACATTGGCCGGGGCAGTGTGGCTGTGCCCGGTGTGGTAGCCGGCCTGTGCCAGATGCTGGCCGACGCCGGCACGCTGCCGCTGTCAACCGTGCTGCAACCCGCCATCACCGAGGCCCGCAATGGCGTGCTTGTCACCGAGGCCCAGCGCTACATCATCCACCTGCTCACGCCCATCCTCACCGATACGCCCGGCATTGCCGCCATTTACGCCCCCAACGGCCAGATTGTGCAGGCCGGCAGTACGCTCTGCTTTCCAAATTTGGCCGAAACGCTGGAACAATTGGGGCAAGAGGGCACATCGCTGTTTTACACCGGCCGTGTGGCCCAGCAAATTTTGCAGGACCAGCGGCAGCACGGCGGCCTGCTCACCCCCACCGACCTGCAAACCTACCGCGTGTTCAGCCGCCGCCCCATCCCGGTTCAGTACCGAGATTACACCATCCTGCTGCCCCCGCCCTCCAGCAGCGGCGGCGTACTGATTGCCTTTGCGCTCAAACTGCTGGCAAGCGCATTGCCGGCGGGGCTGGCGCACAACGGTTTTGAACACCTGCGCCTGCTGACCGAAGTGATGCGGCTGACCAGCGCCGCCCGCGCCGGTTGGGAAGATGAGCTGGAACAGACGGATGACCCGGCAGCGCTGGCCGCCGCCTTTCTGTCGGATGAAAATCTGCGCGGCTACCGCCAAAAATTGCAGGCCGTGCTGGCCGGCAAAGCTCCGCAGGCCGAAGCGCCCGCCAAAAAAGGGCCGTCGAACACCACCCACCTGAGCGTGGCCGACGCCAACGGTATGCTGGCCGCCGTCACCACCTCGGCGGGAGAATGTTCCGGCTTTGTGGTAGAGGGAACCGGCGTAAAACTGAACAACAT
>RFJF01000927.1 GCA_003695455.1 Chloroflexota bacterium | reverse complement strand
AGCCTACATGAACGGATTTGGCGCCCATGCGGTAACGCTGGATATGTGGGTTTACTTTGCCGGAGCCATTGGCGCCATCTTCACCGCCTTTTATATGGGCCGACAGGTGGGGCTGGTCTTTGGCGGCAAACCCCGCACCGGGCTGGCTGAACACGCCGTTGAGCCGGGCAAACGGATGACCTGGCCGCTGATTGTGCTGGCGTTCTTTTCGCTGGTGCTGGGCTTTATCAACATCCCCGAAGATTTCCCGCTGTTTGGCAACGGCTGGCTGCACGGCCTGGCCGGCGAAGTCCACCTGCTGGCCGAAGAAGCCGCGCCCGGCATTGCTTTTGAGGCCGTGCCGTTCAACGCCACGGTAGCCATTAGCAGCACTCTGCTGGGGCTGCTCTTCTTTGCGCTGGGTTGGCGCATTTACGCCGGGGTCACAGACTCAAAAGCCAAAGACCCCATCCAGCGCATCCCGGTTATCGGCGAGCCGATTTTTACCATTCTCTACAACAAATATTACTTTGACGAAATTTACCGCGGCCTGTTTATTTACCCCACCATGTGGCTGGCAACCTTCTGCGCCAAATTTGACTACGATTGGGTCATCAACCCGATTGTCAACCTGGTGGGCCGCGCCACCTACGCTCTGTCTGAATTTAGCGCCCTGTTTGACTCAGAAGGCATTGACGGGGCCATTGTCAACGGTATTCCGGCCGGCCTCAAATGGCTGGGCGGCCAGTTCAGGCTGCTGCAAACCGGACGCGCTCAAAGCTACCTGCTGATTTTGGTTATCGGCGTGCTGGTGCTGCTGGGGTTGTACCTGGTATTTTACGTGGGGCAGGCGGCCAGCATTGCCGCATTGCCCATCAATTAATGAATGATTATCTGTAAATTTTAGTGACTATTTCGCATTTGCCACAGATTACGTTGTAAGGAGAGTTGATCCAGATGCCCTATTTAACATTAATGACCTTTATCCCGCTGCTGGGGGCCATTGTACTGATGTTCATCCCCAAAGAGCAGGAAAACCTCATCAAAAATCTGGCTATTGCGTTTACCATCCCGTCGCTGCTCATTTCCATTTTTTTGTGGATGGCCTACGATGACTCCGGACAGTTTCTGGCTCTGGCCACCGAAGATGTGTCCTGGATACCCTCGATTGGCCTGCGCTACCACCTGGGGGTTGACGGCCTGAGCATTCCGCTGGTGGTGCTGACTACGCTGCTGTGTACGCTGTCGGTCTGGTATTCATCAAAAGTAATTCATCTGCGGGTGAAAGAATTTTTCATCCTCTTCCTTATGCTAGAAATGGGGATGCTGGGCGTCTTTGTGGCGCTGGACCTCATTCTCTTCTACTTCTTCTGGGAAATTGGCCTGATTCCGATGTTCCTGCTGATTGGCATTTGGGGGCGCGCCAAAGACCGGCCCCAATATTCGGCCATCAAGTTCTTCATCTACACCCTGGTGGGGTCGGTAGCCATGTTGCTGGCGTTCATTGGCATTTATCTGGCCACCGGCACCTGGGACATCACCGAAATCCCCGCCCGCGCGCCGCTGGCGGGCAATTTACCGCTGGCAACCGCCGCATTCTGGGCCATTTTTGTTGCCTTTGCCATTAAAGTACCGCTGTGGCCCTTCCACACCTGGCTGCCCGACGCCCACACCGCCGCCCCCACTGCCGGCTCGGTGGTGCTGGCCGGCGTGCTGCTCAAGCTGGGCGGCTACGGAATGATCCGCATTCTTATCCCCTTCTTCCCGCAGGTATTCCAGAATATGGCCTACCTGATTGCCGCGCTGGGCATCATCAGTATGATTTACGGCGCGCTGGTTAGCCTGGCCCAATGGGATTTGAAACGGCTTATTGCCTACTCATCGGTAAGCCACATGGGCTACTTTGTGCTGGGGCTGGCCGCTGCTGTGGCCGTAGCGCCGGCGGCATCCGCATCCGCCGCTTCTGTGGCCGACAGCCGGGCCATCGCCCTGAACGGCGCGGTGATGCAAATGGTCACCCACGGGCTCATCACCGGCGGCCTCTTCTTTTTGGTGGGCGTCATTTATGAGCGCACCCACACCCGCGACCTGAAAGCCTTTGGCGGGCTTTCGGCCAAGCTGCCGGTTTACTACGCGGTAATGATGGTCACGGCGTTTGCCTCGCTGGGGCTGCCGGGGCTGGCCGGCTTTATCAGCGAGTTGCTGGTATTCCGGGGCACCTTCCACATAATGCCTTCGTTTGCCATTGTGGGCATCATTGCCATTGTGCTGACCGCAGCCTACATTCTGTACAAAATCATCCAGTTTGTTTTTCTGGGTGAATTCAGCGAAGAAAAATGGAACAAAATTTACGACCCGGCTCACTGGCACTTCAAAATGGATATGGACCCGTTTGAACTGATTACGCTGGCTCCGCTGGTTATTGGAATGATTGTGATTGGCATTGCCCCGTCATTCCTCATCAACACCATCAATGCCACCAGCGTCATCATTTTGAGCGCGGTACGTTAGAACCAGAACCCCGAGATTTGTAACCTACTCCGTGTAGGAGGTTGAATTTGGACGCTTTACGATTGTTAACGCCAGAAATCACCATTACAATTTTTGCATTTGCCATCATTTCACTGGATATTGCGTGGAATGATGAAAACAAAAGCCGCAGAATTTTACCGTGGCTGGCATTTGCCGGTGGACTGGCAACCCTGCTGATGATTTTTTACATCTGGCCCCACGTGGACCAGTACAATTACACCGCCGCCACCGACGCCGGCCGCGAAGTTCCTATGTTGGCGGTTGACCGGATGTCGCTGTTCTTCAAAATGATTGCGGTACTCACCGTCATTCTGGTGGGGCTGAGCGCCGGGGAATATGTTGAAAAACACACCCCCTTCCGGGGCGAATTTTATGGGTTAATGCTACTGGCCGGGTTGAGCATTATGCTGCTGGTCAGTTCAACTAACCTGATTATGATTTACCTGGCGCTGGAATTTCTTTCGATCACCAGTTACATTCTGACCGGTTTTTTACGGCGCGACGCCCGCTCTATTGAAGCGGCGCTCAAGTATTTTCTGTACGGCGCGCTGGCATCAGGGGTGATGCTGTACGGCTTTTCGCTGTTGTACGGCGCTACCGGCAGTGTGGACCTGGCAACCATTGCCGGCTCGCTGGAAACCACGCAGGCCGGGCTGGTAGTGGCGGCAGTCATTTTGATGCTGGCCGGATTTGGCTTTAAAATTGCGCTGGTTCCCTTCCACCAATGGTCACCGGATGCCTACGAAGGCGCGCCCACGCCCATTACCGCGTTCCTGTCGGTGGGGCCAAAAGCCGCCGGGCTGGCGGTTCTCATCCGGGTGATGGTGGTGGCGCTGCCTGCCTTTGACGTCAACTGGACGCCCATTCTGTCGCTGGTGGCAATCTTCACCATGTCAGTTGGCAACCTGGTGGCGTTGTGGCAAACCAACATGAAACGAATGTTGGCTTACTCAAGTATTGCCCAGGCCGGCTACATGCTGGTGGGGCTGGCGGCCTGGTCGGCCGCACCGCCTTCGGCGGTGGCCTATTTGGGTGGTGTGGACGCTATTATGCTGTTTTTGCTGGCGTATATGTTCACCAACCTCGGCGTGTTTGCCATCGCCATTATTCTTGAAAATCAAATGGGCACCTCTGAAATTGCCGATTACGCCGGCCTGATTCGCCGGTCGCCCTACCTGAGCGTGGCGTTGCTCATCTTTTTCCTGTCGCTGGTTGGTATACCGCCCACCAGCGGATTCATTGGAAAACTGTTTGTGTTTGGCGCGGCGGTCAACCAGGGGTTGTATGTGCTGGCGCTGTTTGGCGTATTCAACAGCGTCATTTCTGTGGCCTACTATTTTGGCGTGCTGCGGAACGTGTTCTTTGAAAAAGGCTCCGACGAATCACCCATCCGGGTGGGTGTGGCGATGAACACCGTGGTCACCATTACCGTGGTTATGACCCTGCTGATTGCCCTGTACGGCCAGCCATTCATTCAACTGGCCGCCGATTCGGCCCAAATTCTGGCCGCCAATTTCTAAATTTCCATTCCATCTGGTAAAGTACAGAGGCTGGGCAAAAAACCCGGCCTCTTTGTTTATTCAAAGAAACGGGAGCATCGAAACTAAAAATGCGGCAGGTGGCATGTCGCAAGTGGCAGGAGTGCAGAGTTGCAGAGACGCTCCCCCTGATTCCTGACTACCGGCTCCTGAATCCTGTTTTCAAGTGGAGAATTTTATGCATCAAGAACTATTTGACGCCCTTTCTGAAATCGAAATCCGGGCCGAAACCGAAAAACTACGCGGCATCACCGGCCCGGACGCGCTCGATGCGCTGGACCCGGATGCCGCCAAGTTTGTGGCCCTGCTGGCGGTTTCAAAAAAAGCTACCCACATCGTCGAGGTGGGAACCGGCGCCGGTTACTCTACGCTGTGGCTGGCCTACGCCGCCCAATCTACCGGCGGCAAAGTCATCAGTTGTGAAATTGACCCGGCCAAAGCCGACGCCGCCCGCGCCGTCATCGAAAAAGCCGGCATGAGCGATTACGTTGAAATTTACACCGGCGACGCCCGCGAAACGCTGCGCCACCACGACTCCCCGGTAGATTTTCTGTTCATTGACGCCGATTTTGGGCAGTACGAAACCTATTTTGACGTGGTGTACAAACGGATGGGCGTGGGGTCTACCATTGT
>RFJF01000926.1 GCA_003695455.1 Chloroflexota bacterium | reverse complement strand
TGCCTACCGTAATGTAGAGCCGTTCCGCAATTTCCCGGTTCGATAACCCCTCGGCCACGCGCTGCAAAACTTCCAGCTCGCGGTTGCTGAGCGGTTCAATCAATTGTGCGTTGGCTCCGGGCGCGGTTTGCGCCCTGGCAGACGCCGCTGTCTCCCGCTCGATAGCAGCCAGCAGTTGGTCAACATACGCCGGATGAGGCGCCATCCCCCGCGATTTCACCAGCCGGAGCAGCGCAGCCATCGGGGGGCCTTCGTCGGCAAACAACCGAACGTAGCCGCCGGCCTGCCCAATTTTCAACGCGCCAACCAGCGGCTCCAGCGCCGCATCCGGTCGCCCTTCGGCCTGATGCAGCAGGGCCTGCAACATCAGCACCTCAATGAGCCGCCCGGCCCGCAGCGGCGTTTCGGCGGCGGCCTGCATTTTTTGCAGCAGGGCGGCGGCCTGCTCAAACTGCTCCTGCGCCACCAAAACCCGCGCCAGAATCCCGTACTCGCCGGGGAACTGGATGTACGGAATGTCATCGCCGGTGGGCAGATTGGCGTTTTGCGCCCACTGCGCTGCCGCCGGCACATTGCCCTGCGCCAGCCACAACCGCGCCTGCACCGCCAAAGCCCACGGCAGAGCCTGCGGCCCCCGCACCACTGTTTTGGATTGCTCAATGGCATCCATTGCGCCGGCGTTGTCGCCTTCGGCCTGCAAAATGCGGGCCAAAATCAGGTAGGCCAGCCCTTCTCCGCCGCCAATCTGCCGGTCCAGTTCCAGCCCCCGTGTGAGATACCGTTTGGCTTCATCAAAATTGTTCCACTCGCGGTGCAGTTCGGCCATTTCCAGATAATTCCAGCGGGCCATTGGGTAGTGGCGGCCGGTTTCATCGTATCGCTGCTGAGAAAGCGCCATCCCCTGCCGGTGAATCTGGGCCGTTTCATGCAGCAGACCCTGCCCGGTTTTTAATTGGGCCAGGTTGTTCATGCTGGTAAACGTGATGACCAGAAAATTGTTTTCCCGGCTCAGGTTGATGGCCTGGGTGTGGCTTTGCGCCGCCCGGCTCAGGTCGCCGGTGGCTTCGTAGGCGGTGCCCAGCGTCATCAAAATGATGCTGCGGGCGATGGGGCTGTGTTTTGGCAAAATCGAGAGCGCCTGCTCGCACAATTCTACCGATTTGTGCGGATTTCCGGTGACGCCGTACATAATGGCCCGCATCGCCACGGCTTCGCCGCGCAGCCCCTGAATTTCGTCGGCGGTCCAGCCCTGCCAGCTTTCGGGCCGGTCGGGGTCAATTTTCTCCAGACCGGCTTCGGCATCCAGCAGCCACGGCTCCACCGTATCCCACTGGTTTTTGATGATTTGAACCCAGCCCTGCGCCAGACTGAGCCGTGGCCGGGCGCGGATAACCTCCGGCTCCAGCGCGCCAAGCCAGTTTGAAATGGTGGTCACTTCGCTCACGGCCAGCAGGGTGATGATGGAACGCTCGATGAAATGAATGGCCCGCTCCACGTCGCCGGCAGCCAGCAGGTGGTAAATGGCCTCGGTAGCCAGTTTATTTTGGGCGTGCCAATTGCCGGCGCGGCGGTGAATGGCGGCTATTTCCTCTGCCGAGAGGGTTTGTTGCAGGGTTTCCCGCAAAAAATCGGCAAACAGGTGGTGGTAGCGATACCAGCGCCTGTTGTCATCCAGCGGAATGAGAAACAGGTTTTCCTGCTCCAACTGCTCCAGAATTTCCTGCGCGGGCGGGCCATCGCCGCCCAAAACGGCATCGCACAGGGGGCTGCATAGCCGGTTGAGAATGGAGGTGTGCAGCAAAAAATTGCGCACGTGGTCCGGCTGGCGGGCCAGCACTTCTTCGGCCAGATAATCAATCACGTAGCGGTGGCTGCCGGTGAAGGCGCGCACAAAACCCTCGGTATCGTCGCGGCCCCGCATGGACAGGGCAGCCAGTTGCAGGCCGGCAATCCAGCCTTCGGTGCGGCGTTCCAGCGCGGCCATATCCTGCGCCGAAAGGTTCAGCCCCATCATCTGGTTCAAAAATACGGCGGCTTCGGCGTTTGAAAAGCGCAGATCGTGGTTGCGGAGTTCTGTCAACTGGTTGCGCACCCGCAGCCGGGTCAGCGGCAGAGGGGGGTCGGTGCGGCTGGTGAGCATGAGGTGCATTTGCGGCGGCATGTGGTCCACCAAAAATGTGAGTTTGCTGTGAATGGCGTCAGTTTGAATGAGGTGGTAATCATCAAGCACCAGCACGGTTTTGTGGGGCAAATCTGCCCCGGCGTTGATGAGCAGGGCCAGAATGTCCTCAATGGGCGGCGATTGCGGTTCCATCAGCAGGTCCAGCGCGTCGCTGCCCAGCGCGGGCTGCGCGCCGTTGAGCGCAGAAATGGCGTACGTCCAGAACCGAACCGGGTCGTTGTCGGCCTCATCCAGTGACAGCCAGGCCACGGTCAGTGGCGGCAGCGCCGGGTCTGCATCCCGGCTACGAATCCACTCGCTGAGCAGGGTGGTTTTTCCAAATCCCGGCGGGGCGGAAATGAGGGTCAGTTTGCGGTGCAGGCCGGCCTCAATGTGTTCGGTTAGTTGGGGCCGGCTGACCATGTTGGGCCGCGCCGGGGGAATATACAATTTTGTTTTGAGAATTGTAGCCGGCACTGGTTTCTCCCTTGAAAATAAACGTTTACCCCGTAGGCGGGGCATCCCTATGCCC
>RFJF01000925.1 GCA_003695455.1 Chloroflexota bacterium | reverse complement strand
TTCGGCGGCGGCCGCATCCAGAAAACTTTTGTACTTAACCCGAATGCCCTGCTCAATGACCCCCCGGTCTACCCCCAGTAAAAAGAGACAGCCTTCAACATCCAGAAACAATTTGATGGCTTCCAGCACTTCGATGGCCTTTTCCGGCAGGCAGCGGTCCAGGTCATCAATGAAGACCACCAGCTTTTGACCGTTGGCAACCACCTGCTCCGCAATCAGCGTCTGAAATGTTTCCTGGAATTTCTCAAGAGACTGGATGTGCTGCCGGTAAATTTTGTGACGCTCGCGCTGAATGGCGTCGAAAATCGTGTTGAGGTCCTCGCCGGTGATTTTCTTTTGGGCTTCTTCCATCATTTTGCCCAATACCGAACCAATCCCCGGCAGGGCACTAAGGCTAAGATGGGTCAAGCCGGTAATTGAGCCTTTGGCCAGTTTGTCCCAATCAACGGTTACGCCGCCTACTTCTTCACGCTCTACCGGCCGGTAGAGGCTATTTTCCAAATCATCTAGTTGTTGCTCTAATTTTTGGCGTGCCTTTTGACGTTGCTCAAGCATCTGCTGGTAGTGTTCAGGGGGCGCACTCAAATCTTTTCCGGCGGCATCTGCTTTGGGCCGCAGCGCACCCAGCACCTGGAGTATCAGCGCCCGCCACAGGGCGTCTTCCTGGTCATATTTCCAAGCGTTGAACCAGACGGTGAGCGGCGCGGGCCGGCTGTTTGCCAGCGCCTCTTCAACCAGTTTCATCAGGCTGGTTTTGCCGCTGCCCCACGGCCCAAAAATGCCCACGGTCAGCGGCGTTTCGGCCTGGCCGATGACAGAGGTCAGCACGTGGCAATATTCGTCAAAATCCAGATGATCGTCATCTGCGGTGGTGATGGCTTTATCGGTGTAGTTCATGTGCGCCTCCTTATCAAAACAGGGGTCGGGAGTCAGGGATCAGGGGCCGGGATTCAGGTGCTTTGCAGTCAAAAGCTTGTACGTTGTGCAAGAAAATTGTGTGTAACCGGGAAGTAAGGATTAGGGATTAAGAAGTAATGGCCTAATCCTTACTCCTTAATCCTTAATCCATTTCCTGTTTGGTTCCGGCCTGGCCGGGTTGGGCGTTACACAGTTCAGCCTTGAAGTGTCATTCCGAGGCGCGTGGCGACGAGGAATCTCCACTGGTGAGGGTAAAATAAACCCCAAACCGGAGATTCTTCGCTCCTTACAGTCGCTCAGAGCTCTGAGACGGTCTTTTGACCGAATGACAATCGATCTGCCAGGTCCATCTCCTATTTTATACCAGTTGCGTTATCATACTAATGACACTTTTGAAGCAACTGCGTAACTTCAATTTAAATCGGCCCGCCTACCGGCGGGTTTGGGGTGGGGCGGTTTTTCACCCGCCTGTTGAGTTTTCCGGCAACCGCCACGCAGCCCCACCTGTTCGGGATTCAGAATTTCAGAACTTCAGCATCTCAGGATTCAGAACCCAAAATGGGGGAGACCACTCGAAACCCGGAGTAGTTGAAACTGAAGTTCGGGAAGTAGTAGTTGCGAACCGCACAGCGCGCGTTGTTAGGACTGAAG
>RFJF01000924.1 GCA_003695455.1 Chloroflexota bacterium | reverse complement strand
GCTCTACCGTGGCCCGTCGGCGGCGGAACTGGCCGACCACCTGCTGGCCGACAGTTGCTTTCACCTGGCAAACCGCAGCAGCGGCGGTTTGCTGTTCCACGCCGGAGTAGTGGCCCTCAACGGCTGTGGCGTGTTGCTGCCCGGCACCATGGGCGCCGGCAAAACCACGCTCACCGCCTGGCTGGTCAGCCAAAATTTTAATTATCTGTCCGATGAAATGGGCTACCTGCCCGCCGGCTCGGCCACGGTTCACGGGCTGGGCCGCCCGCTCAGTATCAAACGCCCCTCGCGCCCGGTTCTGCAACCGTGGCTCAATTTCAGCGAGCCATCGCCGCACAGGCTCACCGCCGCGCAGGTTGATCTGGTGCAGCCGGCGCTCCTGCGATCGGACAACCGGTTTGACCCCGCGCCGCTGCGTTTGATTTTGTTCCCCCGCTACCGCGCCGGCAGCTCGCTCAACCTGCGGCCGCTGTCAAAAGCGCAGGCCGGCAAGGCGCTGATGGAATGTTTGATTAACGCCCGCAACCTGCCCGGCCACGGCTTTGCCCAAATCACCCGGCTGGCGCGGCAGGTTCCTGCCTTCCAGTTAACGTACAGCCACTTCCGGCAACTGGAAAACAGTATCCCCGCGCTGTTTGAATCCCAATCCTGCCCCTGACAAACCGGAATGAGAGGTGAGAATTTTGCCGGCCGAAAAACGCCGTCTTCTAATTTCTCACAGGACAAATTTTCTTGCTCCAAAAGCAAGATTTTGTTGATAAAATATCACTCCGCT
Organism: Chloroflexota bacterium; assembly: GCA_003695455.1. GTDB lineage: Bacteria > Chloroflexota > Anaerolineae > 4572-78 > J111 > J095. The sequence continues at coordinate 2,207 of RFJF01000924.1, read as the reverse complement.
TGCCGGTTGACGACTTTCTCCAAGTGTAGTATGATGTTGGCCGAATGTGCATGTTCTTCCTGTCACAAACCCTGGCAAAATAAGGAGTGCCACCGTGGACCACACGCCATCAAACCAACCTGCCGTTGAAGAAGCCACACAAAAAACGCTGGGCCGCCGCGAACTGCTCAAGGCGTTGGCCGCCACCGGCGGTGCAGTAACCGCCGCCAGTATGCTGCCCGGCAAATGGGCCAAACCGGTCATTGAGGCCGGGGTGCTGCCGGCCCACGCCCAGGCATCCAACTTTTTAATCAACGTAGCCAATACCCAAAACGGGCAGGCCATCGGTGGAATTACCACCACCGGCATGGAGCCGTTATGGGACGAGTTGATTGTCACGGTGCAGGTGACGCCCGCGCAGGCCGGCATCAGCATCACCGACACGGTGACGGTGGGTGGATTTAGCGGCGTGGGGCCGCAAACCACCGACGCCAACGGCCAGACCACCTTTGATTACAGTCTGTGCGGTTTGGTGCCGCAGGGCGTGAACGGACAGGCTGCACCGTCCAATATTCCCTTCACCATCGAGTACAGTTTTACCGATGCCGCCACCTACGGCACAGACACGGCCTCGGTGTCAGGCACATTTGATTCAAGCTTCTGTTTTTAGCAGGATTTTTGCCCATCGCGCCCCCTCGCTTGAGGGGGTTTTTTTATTTGCAAACTTTCCGCCCGCTTGCGTTAAGGCCGGATGTCAGTACAATAGAATTTGTGTAAATTTCATCGGAGGACACCGCTTTGAGCCGCGAACAAGTTCGCCTGACGGCCATGGCCAAATGCGCCGGCTGAGCCAGCAAAATGGCCCCGGAGGCCCTGGCGCAGGTGCTGCGCCCGCTGCAAAATATATTTAGCCACGTTCACCAGCCGGACCTGCTGGTGGGGCTGGACATTGCCGATGACGCCGCCGTCTACCGGCTCAACGCCGAACAGGCCATCATCAACACGCTTGACTTTTTTACGCCGGTGGTGGATGACCCGTACCAATTCGGCGCGATTGCCGCCGCCAACTCAATGAGCGATGTGTACGCCATGGGCGGCGAGGTGATGTTTGCGCTCAACATTGGCGCGTTTCCCGGCTCGCTGGCGCCGGCCATTGTCACCGAAATTCTGCGCGGCGGCGCAGAGAAAGTGCTCGAAGCCGGGGCCATCATTGCCGGCGGCCACACCGTGACCGACGACGAACCAAAATACGGGCTGGCCGTGACCGGCACGGTGCATCCCGACAAATATTTCACCAAAGGCGGCGCCCAACCCGGCAACGCGCTGGTGCTGACCAAACCCCTCGGCACGGGAACCATCAGCACAGCCCTCAAGCGGGGCGTGGCTGCTGCCGAACATGTCACCGACATGGTGGCCTCAATGAAGCGTCTCAACCGGGCCGCGGCGCAGGCCGCGCAACTTGCGGGCGGCATCCGCGCCGTAACCGACATCACCGGCTTTGGCCTGCTGGGACACGGGCTTGAAATGGCCCGCGCATCGGGCCACAAATTTGTCATCCAAATGAATCAGGTACCGCTGCTGCCGGGCGCCACCCACTACGCCGAGCAGTTCATCTTCCCCGGCGGCTCAAGCAACAACAAACTGGCCTTTGAATCCCAAGTCACCGTGTCGCCGGCCGTGACAGAAGACCGGCAAATGCTGCTGTGGGATGCCCAAACGTCCGGCGGGCTGCTGCTGGCCGTTCCGGCAGAACGACTTGACGATTTTCTGGCCGCCTGCGCCAACAAAAACCAACCGGCCTGGGTCATCGGCGAAGTAACCGCCGGGGCCGGAATCGAGATTTTACCCTGAATGAGCGACCAACCCGATTCACCCGCCAAAAAGAATCCGTCACCGGAAGATAAAAAATCGCGCGAGGCGCTGATTTACACGCCCATCAGCATTGCCCGCGCCCGGCGCGCCAGCAGCCGGCAGGCCATGCCCGCCGCCGGACAAACCCGGCAAACTTCGGCAGAAAGCGCGGCTTCCGGCTCAGGTTCACCGGAATCACGGGCCAAAAGTGACCGCCCCGCCGATTCGGGCAGCAGCGGCCTGCCGGCATTTTTGCAAAACAGCAGCGGCTGCATGCTGCTGGCCCTGCTGGGCGCAGTCTTTTTGGCCGGCGGCGTGCTGGGCGGCGTTGTTGGCGGCGGCCTGCTTATTTGGGCCAACAACTCCGGCGTGGTGGC
>RFJF01000103.1 GCA_003695455.1 Chloroflexota bacterium | reverse complement strand
GCTCAATTGAGCCGGGCATTTTTGATTGTTGCACGGTATTTGGCAATTACTGCGGGTCGCGGGCGCAACGGAAACCGATGTCGTCGTTGGCACTGGTGCCGGGAGGTCCGGCATTGCGGTTGTAGGTGGTTACCAGTTCGCCGTCTTCACCGTCAAACCAGCCGCCGCCGCGGTTAACCCGGTTTTCTTCGCCAAAGAAGGGGTCGGCATCGGCGGCCTGACCGGGGTAGGCCACAAAGAAATCGGCGGTCCATTCCCGGACGTTGCCGGCCATATCCATAACCCCGTAGGGGCTGGCGCCATCGCCAAAGCTGCCCACGGCGGTGGTACCGCGGATGCCGCCTTCGTAGAAGTTGCCGGCTTCAGCCGAGAATTCGTTGCCCCACGGATAGGCGCGACCATCTGTGCCGCGCGCGGCTTTTTCCCATTCGGCTTCGGTGGGGATTCGCTTGCCGGCCCATTCGCAGTAGGCTTTGGCGTCGTCCCAGGTCACGTACACTACCGGATGATTACCTTTGCCTTCGGCGGCATCCTGCCAGTTTTTGCTGCTGTTTTGTTCGGCGTAGGTTACGTAACCGGTCTGTTCAACAAACCAGGCAAATTCTTCGTTAGTTACTTCAAAGCGGTCAATCTCGTAGGCAGGCAAATCAACTTCGTGGGCGGGGCCGTTTTTGGGTTTGCTGCCATCCTGCCCCATGGTGAACGGCCCGGCATCAATCAGGACCATGTCGTCGTACAGGGGGCCGGCGGGTGCGGCTTCTTCTGTGGGTGCTTCTTCGGCAGGAGCCTCTTCGCTGCCTTCGCTGCCTTCGGCAGGTTGTTCTTCGGCGGGCGCAGCGGTCGGTTCAGGTTTGGGGGTAGGTGTGGGCCGCGGGGTGGGTGTGGGAGGCGCCGGTTTTGGGGTAGGCGTAGCCAGCACTACCGGAGTGGGTGTGACCGCGGCGGCTTCTTGCTGCGCAGCGCCGCCGTTACCGCCGCTCCCGCTGCTTTCTGAGCCGCCGCCGGCAGCGTTTTGATCCGGCGGGCCGCATGCTACCAGAAACATGGCAAACAACAGCGAGACTGCAACCAGTAATTTTTTCATGTTTATATTCTCCTCCGAACGTAAAATTTGGACTGGATACAAAATTGACGACTCAGTATAACAAAGCTGTGGGTTGATGTCAAAAGCGGATAATTTGCGCGGAAGCTGGGCCGGTACGGCAGGCACGGCTGTTGATTCCCGGCCGATATGTGGGTGAGCCGGGCGGCTGTTTGCTTGCCAATCTACCCTGCGGCGAGTATAATCTCAGCGTTATTAAGTTACATACCATTGGAGAAATGACGTGCCTGTTTCAAAGAAGAGAGTCAAGAAAAATCAGCGAAAACCCACCGGTCCGCCAATTTCAAAAAAAGAGCTGGCCAACCGTAAAAAACCTATGTCTCGCCAGCAGATTGGCATCATCATTATCAGTGCATTGGTGGTAATCAGCATGGCTATTGGTTTTATTGTGAGTGGAGCCGGCCGAGGAAGTAGCGGGGCCAGCCCCAGTGGTTCGGGTACTGCCACCATCCTTTCAACCCCGGCCCACGGTGACGATGGCGCGATGCCCGCGTCAGATTCCGGTTCGGACGGCGCAACCGGGTCTGAAAGCAGCGGCCAGTAGTCACCGGCTGCGAATTTGCTCAAAAAAGCACCCGCAAAACGCGGGTGTTTTTTTGAGCGATGATTTAAAAAATATAGGCGACAGGGTTATAAATAGGGTTGGATGAACCAAAATGGACTGGCCAGCGCCAGCAGTGCCAGCCCGATAAAACAAGCCGCAAACAACCCGCCAGTGAGGATGGCGCTGTATCGAGGCAGAAATTGCCGGGCCAGAGCCGCTGCCAGGAACGCGCCCAAAATCAGCACCGCCCATTTATCCAGTCCGCCCTGCCGCAGCGATTCGGCGGCTATCAGCGCCAGCGCTGCCGCCAGCCCGCCCACCAGCCACCAGCCCACCTGTGGCGAGAGGATTTGCCGCAGTCCCAAAGAAACAAATATGCCAACGGGAATGAGGCCGGGGAACAGGTACCGCCCCTGGAGTTGTTTAAAGGACAGGTTGTACCAGCCGTAGGCCAGCAGCATAAACCCCACGGCCAGCGCCAGCAACACCAGCGCCTGCCACTGTCTGCCTGACAGCCGGGGACCGGGCGCGGTCTTTTTCCACTGGCCGGCCAGATATATGCCCAGCCCCACTCCGGCGGCCACAACCAGCACCTCCAGCAGCCGGTACGTTCGCCGGTCCATCGGCACGGCCATCCAGCCAAACTGCCCCCAAAAACTGTGGAACGTGGTGCGTCCGGCTTCAAGCAGGTAGGGTTGCCAGCCCACCTGTGCCAGATAATCTGCGGTGCGAAGCTGGCCCACCACTACCTCGTTGTGGCGACCCAGCCCCAAAATATCAAAATTACCGTACACCCCGGCATTGCGAACATACCACGGCAGCCCAATCAGCAACGCTATGCCAAAAATAACCACGCCGTGTTTAACCAGCGCCGGCCACGGGTTTGTTTCCGGGTGGCGCCGGGCCGTGAATGTTGCCAGCAGCAACGTTGCCGCAGTCAGCGGAACCGCTATGTAGACCGTAGTTTTTGCCAGCAAACCCAGCCCCAAAACAATGCCCAGCACCACATTGTGCCGGGCCGATTCAAGATTGTGCATCAGCCGGCGGAGCAGCAGCAGCAAAATAGTTGCCAAAATTAACTCTGCCAACGCATCGTTATTAACTGAAGACAGCATGGCAACGTGCATTGGCACAAAGGCAACAAAAGCCATAGCCCCAAACGCAACAGCCGGTTGCCCAGGAAATACAGTGCGGGCAATAACAAACGCCAGCACCACCACCCCCGCGCCCAGCATCACAGAAAAGAGGCGCATTACAAGCAGCGAACCGCTGCTCACTGCAAAAATAGGGGTGGCCTGCAAATAGTAGAGCGGCGGCTGATGGTATTCGTAACAAATAGTGTCAACGGGTAAATCCGGCGGAAATTTTTCTGAGGTGAGTTGCGCCAGGTAATTTTGGTCATAGCAGCCCGTTACCAGTTCCGGAAAACCGGTGTGCAGCGACAGATAGCGCACGTAATTAAAGTGAGCGGGTTCGTCGGGGGCCTGCCAGGGCGGGGTGAGCACAGCAAACAGCACGCCGGCTGCAAAATACACAGCCAGAATAATCCCAAACAGAAACGATTGCCGTGCGGTCATCATCGCTCGATTATAGCCGGGCCATTGGCCGCAGGCAAAATCAATCAAACCACCCAAAAGTCCAACAGAATGGTAGTAGTCTGTTGCGCCAGGATATGTTATACTAGCAGATATTATTGTGAGTCAGGTAGATTAACAGAATTTGCAGTTTATAAAG
>RFJF01000102.1 GCA_003695455.1 Chloroflexota bacterium | reverse complement strand
TCGTTAACCAGCGCAATGTTGACGCTGCGGAAGATGTTTTCCAGCAATTTGGTCATTTCCGCGGCGCGGGGCGACGAAACCAGGTGAATGTGCGGCGTCATGTGGGCCAGCAGGTCGCCGGCCAGTTTGGCCGATTCCGGGTTGATGCCGCCCACCACTTTGGGGGTGTTTTCCACGGTAAAATCGGTGCGACCGGGGTCAATTCGCTCCGGCGAGAAGGCCAGAAAGAAGTCCCGCCCGGCAACCAGCCCGGTGGTTTCCAGTTCGGGCCGAACCACTTCCTCGGTGGTGCCGGGGTAGGTGGTGCTTTGCAAAACTACCAATTGCCCGGCGTGCAGGTGTTGGGCAATGCCGCTGCTGGCCTGCCGCACAAAGGTGAGGTCCGGGGCTTTCATCGAATCAAAGGGGGTAGGGACGCAGATGAAAACCACGTCCGCCCGCTCCAGCGCGCCGTAATCGGTGGTGGCGGAGAGCAGGCCGCCGCTGACCAGCGGGGCAATCTCATCGGTGGGGACATCGGGGATGTAGCTGATGCCGCTGTTGAGCATACTTACTTTCGGCTCGATGGCGTCAATGCCGGTCACGTGATAGCCGGACTTGGCAAAACCAGAGGCCAGCGGCAGGCCAACGTATCCCAGGCCAATCACGCTCACGCGAGCAGTTTTGTTGTTTATTTTTTCAAGAAGCTGGTTGAACATGGATATTCCTCTGAAAACAGGATTCAGGGGTCGGGAGTCAGGAATTAGAGAATGAATCTCAGGCCTGTCACCCTGAGCGCAGCGAAGGGTCTCCCGACCGATAAAATATGGTTTTAAACTGAAATCAGAATGAAACCTGTAGTTTTTTTTGGCATGTCATTGCGAGCGAAGCGAAGCAATCTCCGGTAAACGAAAGGCTGAGATTACTTCGGCGCAAAAAACGCGCCTCGCAATGACAATGAAAAACTGTTGGTTTCATATTGACGTTAGTTTAGTTGCCGGCGTTCATCAGGTTTTGCAGATTACCAATGAACTGTTCCCAACTGGCCTTTTCGGCTTCCGGCGAAACGGCTTGCGCCTGCTGGGCGTAGGTCATGGCCTGCGGGTAATTTTGCTGCTGCTGGTAAAGAATAGCCAGATTTTTCAGGCTGTCGTAGTCATTGGGCGATTGCTCAACCACTTTCTGGTTGTGCAAAATGGCCTCATCAATGCGGCCCTGCTGGGCGTAAATAAAGGCCAGCGCGCTGTGTGCTTCGATGTCGTTGGGCTGTTTCTGCAAGATGGTCTGGTAAAGTGGGACGGCCTGCTCGTACTGGTTGGCCGCCAGATAGATGTTGGCCATGCTGCGCGTGGTACGGTCAGAAGTATCGCCGAGGTTGCGGGCCTGCTCAAAGTAAGTGAGCGCCTTGTCCGTTTGGCTCATCAGCTCGTAGGCGTGGCCAATGGCCCACGGAATGCGGGCATCGTTGGGGCGGTTGAGCGCCACCTGCTGCATGGCGGCAATGATATCGTTGCCGCGCCCGGCAGAAATGTAAAAGTTGAGCCGCTGGTCCAGAAACTGGTCGGCAAAGGTGGCCCAGCCATCGCTGCCGCGCACGGCCAGATTCATCCCTTCGGCGTGGGCGTTTAACGCTTCATCCACATTGCCCATGGCGGCGTAGGTATCGCCCAGTAAAATCCAGGTGGGCGGGTACTTGCCGTCAATAGAAATTGAGGTTTCCAGCCGGTCAATCGCCGAGGGGTAATCCTGCAGAATATAATACGTTTGCGCCCACAGATTGTGGTAAATCACATTGGATGGGGCCAGTTCGGTAGCACGTTTGAAGAATTCAAGCGCATCCTGAAATTTAGACTGGTCAAACACCTGCCCCAGCGTAAAATAGTAGCGCCCCATATTGCCGGTGTTGTCCGGGTTATAGGGGTTCACGTCGCGGGCTTCCAGGGCAATGCGCTCGCCCTGCTGCCAGGCGTTTTGGCGGGTTGCTTCGTCAAGCCGGTTATCCTGCGCCATCAACTGGTAATCCAGCGCCTGCATCAGGTAGTAAAAATCGTCGTCGCTGTCCAGCGAGCGGGCTTTCTCGTGCAGGGCAATGGCTTCGTTCCACTGGCGATTGTTGCGGTAGCGTTCGCCCTCTTTCAAATAAATATCGGCGCGAACCACGTTGATGTTTTGCAACCAGATGGGTACCACAAAAAAGAAGATGACCAGCGGCGGGTAGAGCCACCAGTTTTCCGAGCGCCAGAAGGCCAGTCCCCTCAACCTTCCCCATGAAAGCGTGAGGGCGATAATCACCATCAGCAGCAGCAGAAAAATGTAAAAGACCACCAACCCGCCCGCCAGCACCCCGGCGGCGCGAACCACATCTTCAATAGAGGTCACGGTGATGCGCTGCCCAAACTGAAAGCGATGGGCCAGCGTGTAAAAGAAAAAGTAGCTGAGCGAGGTGATGCCGTACAGCATGGTGGCGCGGCCCCAACTGATGTTGCCGGGCCAGTCATCGCGCCGCACCGCCAGATTGGAGAGCGCGATGGCAAAACCGGCCAGCCAGGTGATGACCAGCATCCAGATGAAGCTGGCGCTGCTGCTGTTGCCCAGCGTCAACTGGAATTGCGGCGTGACAAAATCAAAGGTGAGAATGATGAGCACAATGGCCATGGCCAGCCCCTGACTGCCCAGCCAGGTTTCCCAGTTTTCACGCCGGGCGCCGGTTGCCGTAATCACTGGTGGCGCAGTTGCCGGCGCGGATTTGCGTTTACCGCGCCGGGCGCGGCCTTTTCTGGCGCGGCGCGGGGCGGCGGTCACTTCTGCCGGGGGCGGTGTTTCTGCCGGGAGAGTTTCCGGCGTGCTACCGGTTTCTGCCGCCGAAGCCTCAAGGGCAACCATTTTTGACAGGGCCAGCATCAACCCCAAATAGGCCCAAAAATAGGTGTAGGTGGCGGCAATTGAAAAGACAAAGTGCACCTCAATAAAGTGGCCGGTAATGGCCCCCAACAGGCCAATCAGCAGCAGCGTGTACGGCGTGAGCGCCGGAGAGGTATCCAAATCAGGTTGGGTGGCAATGCCCTGCCAAATGACAAAGACCAGCATCCCGCTGATCAATCCAAAGGGCAGACCCACCGGCGCAAAGGTGAAGCGACCCTGCACCAAATAGGGAATCATCGCGCCGATGGCGGCAAAAATCAGCAGCAGGGCAACCAGCCGCCGTGCCGCCGATTTGTCCGGCACCCAGCCCAGCCATTTGAGGGCATAATAAAAAACGCTGACCATCAGAAAATAGAACGCAACAAAGCCCAACACGCCGGTAATCACCAGGCTGTCCATCGTTTCATTGTGAGAACGGTCGGCGGAGCTGCCCCGATTTTCTACGTGGGCCAGCCCCGGCGGGTAGACATAGGCAAAGGCGTTAAACATTGACTCCGGGCCGTAGCCGATGAGCGGTCGCACGGCATTGAATGCATCGGGTTTGGCCCCGCTGGTCTCCTCGGTAATGCCGATGGGACCGTGCGGGGCAATGAGCTGCATAGCCGCATCCCAAATGAGAATTCGCACCTTGCCGGTGGAAGATGTGTCTGTTACCCGCGATAAACGAGACAACAGCGGCATCTCTCGTACCGGGTCAAGTACCGGGTCCAGCCCGGTTCCGCGCACGTTCAGCATCAGCACAAAGGCAATACCCACAGCCGCCAGCCCCAACCAACTGAGCCACATCCAGCGATGGCCCTTGCCGGCCACGGCCATATATGTGTACCCGCCAAACAAACCCAGCAACCCGCCAAGCGCCGCGCCCAGCAGTTTGGCGTTATCAAACGAGAGCAGGCTGCCAATCAAAAAACCTGCGCCGCCCAGAATGGCCGTTGCCGCGCCCAGCGGCAGTAAAAAGAGCAGTCCCGCGCCGATTTCCCGCACAGACAGGGGGCCGCGTGCGGAATCAAGCCGGCGCAAAATCAACAGAACCAGCATCCCCATAATAAAACTGGCGCCCATTACCCCCAGCATTGGGCCGCGGCTCTGGCTAAAGATGACGGCGATAATCTGGATAGCAATGGTGAAAATGTAAACCGCCGCCAGAATAGTGTGCCCCCACGAGGCGTTTTCTTCCTGAATAATGGCGGTCATTGACTCCAGCAGGCGCACCAGTGTAACCGGGATAATCATAATCAGGTAACTGGCCACAAAAATGGCGTTGCCCATATTTGATGCTACACGAATGGTAACGTTGCCGGCCCACGGCAGCGGGTCCAGCCCAAAGCGCTGGATGATGCCGTACAGGCTAACCGGCACACTGGCCACAATGACCAGCGTCACCAGCCGGTCTACCTGCTCGCGGGTACGCAGGTGGGCGGCCATCAACGCAAACACCACCATGTAGCTAAACATTGAGTAGGTACCCTGCAAGCGCTGGTAAGACCCCCACAAACTAACTTTGGGCGAGATGGAAAAAATGGTGCTGATGATGTACACCACCACCATTGCCAGCACAGGCAGTACCAGCGGCTGCCGGACCCACACCCGGAATCTCCGGCCAATGGATTGGCCCTCAGACTGGAACCCTTGTTCAATGACCATCACCAGCCAGGCCAGAATCATCACGGCAGTGATGGACCGCAACAGCGTGATTTTGTCCGGCTCAAACGTGCGGGCGGTGTAAATGTTAAAAAACAGCGGCACCGCAACTACTGCCGCCAGCCAGCCGGCCTCGATGATTTTTTCGCAGAAAATAGAGAGTTTGGTTTTCATCAGTGTGTTCCAATGTGGAAGGTCTGCACGCAACCGCGGCAAAAAAAATGGACATGATTCACAGGATTATCAAGATTTTATTGAACATAAAACACAATCTTGTAAATCCTGTCAATTTTTCGGGCAGAATTCAAGATTATTTTGAGTTACCACGGTTTAACGCAGAGCTACCTCCAATGTAGTGTTCGGGACATTATAACATATTCGTCTGGCGGGGCGAATGTGCGCCGGTAATTGCCGCCAGCAAATCAACCAGTTGCGCCGCCTGCGCCTGCCGCGAGTAGTGTTGTTCTACAGCCTGCCGGCCCCGTTCGCCCATTTGCCGCAACTCCGGGCGATGGCCCTTCAGGTGGCGGATAGCCTGAGTCAGTGCGTCCGGATTTTCCGGCTCCGCAAACAGCCCCGCCTCCGATTGCTCCAGCACGGCCCGCGCCTCGCCATCGACGGTAATCAGTGTGGGACAGTTACACGCCCAGGCATCAAACATTTTGGACGGCAGCGCTCCCTGAAACAAATCCAGCCGCTTGAGCGGAACCAACGCCACATCCGCTGCCGACAGGAAACCCGGCATCTCATTTCGAGGTACGGCCGGGTGAAAAGTAACGTTGGTCAGTTGATTTGCTTCCGCCAGAGCGATAATGTCTGCCTTAACCGGCCCTTCACCTACAAACAGAAAATGAACGTCGGGGTCGTCGGTAAGCTTCTGTGCCGTGGCGATAACCGTTTCCAATCCCTGGGCAATGCCGTGGATTCCGGCATATAGTACCACAAATTTGCCGCCCAGCCCCAGTGATTCCTTTAAGGAAAAACCCACTCTTGGCTCGTAGGTAAACAGGTCGGTGTTGGCCCCGTTAGGGATGAAGACCAACTTTTGCGGGTTGAGTTTACCGCCCGATGTCAGATTATCAAAAATACCCCGCGTGACCACCACCACCCGTTTTGCCCGCCGGTAACATGTTCGCTCCAGCCATTCTGCAATTCTGATGGCGCGTTGGTTGCGCAGTTCGCCCAGCGCCACCGCAGATTCCGGCCACAAATCGCGCACCTCAAACACCAGCGGAATCCGGCGCAGATAGCTGATAACCAGCGCTGCGCCGCCCACAAACAGCGGCGGCGAGGTAGCGTAAATAGCATCGAATTTGCCGCGTGCCAGAAACAGCCCCGCCAGCGCCGCCATCAGCATATAGCTGAGGTAGAAGGCCAGCCGCGTGCGGAAATTTTTTACCGGCGAGGCACTGACCCACACCCGAATCACCTCGATGCCGTCCAGTTGGGCGCGTTCAAACCAGCGGCCCCGGTACTCCGGCGGAATGATGCCGGTGGGGTGGTTGGGAAATTCGGCAATCATGGTCACATGGTGACCGGCGCGCACCAGCCCGCGGGCCATTTCTACGGCGCGGGTCTGGGTGGCTCCCACTTCGGGCGGAAAATATTGGGAAAGGTAGAGGATACGCATCGACTCAATCACTCTGTCAGCATGTGGTACAGTTCTATCAGTTGCCTTTCGACAGCGGCGGTATTGAAATCGGTTTGCGCCGCCCGGAGGCCGTTTTTGCCCAGCTGGCGGCGTAAGTCCGGCAATTGCAACTGTCTGATAGCAGCGGCGATTTGCTCCGGCGTGGCCTGGTCAATCAGCAGGCCGCACTGTGCAGCCGACACGATACGCCCCAAATCACCCACGCGGTTGGCGATGATGGGCCGTCCGGCGGCCATGGCCTGCGACAGGGTGTTGGGTGCGTTGTACTGGGCGCCGGGGTAATCAAGGCGTAAGCAGTAGTAAATCACGTCGGCGGCTCTGAAGTGAATTGGCAGGTCGTCTGCCCCCAGCCAGCCGTGATAGTGTGCATTCGGATAGCGAGCCGTTGCCGCTTCAACCTCCGTCCGTTGTGCACCGTCGCCCCACAGGTGAAATTCAACCGCCGGCAAAAGTCTGGCCGCCTCGATGAACGGTACAAGTATACGATTTTTGGAAAACCCGCCGATGTACGCCACCAGCAATTTTCCATCCGGCACGCCCAGTTTTGCCCGCAGTACCTGGGCTTCTGCTGCCGATACTGCCTGATACGGGGCCATATCCTGAAAATTCCCCAGAGTGATAACGGGCATACGGTGAGTTTGCAAAAATTCGTCGCGCAAAACGGTGCTGGCCGTCACCACCGCATCGGCGTGGCGTATCAAATAGCGTTCCCATACGGCCAGGGTGTTGACCATTACCCGCGGCAAATACAGCGACATCATTGCCGGGTAGTGCTCGTGGGCATCGTACACCAAACGGCAGGCTGTGCGCTGCTTGAGCCGCCATCCGACAAACAGGGTGTCCAAATCGTGGCAGTGAACCGCGTTGGGTTGCAGGCCAGCAACGATGCGGACGGCCATCCGCCAAAATCGGGGCAGGTAAAATAGCTGTCGCCAGCCGGAGCCATACGCCGAGCGCACCGACTGCACCCGGATGATGTCTAGCCCATTATGGGTTTCGCGGGGGGGCAGTTCAGCAGCACGATCCCAACATACCAGCGTCACCCGATGCCCGGCCTTGACCAGGGCACGGGCTTCGCGCTCCACGCGCGGGTCGGGCCGGTAGGGGTTGGTGAGAAGCATGGCAATGTGGCTCATATTGCCGGAACCCTGCTTATTAATCGGTCAAATTCGGCAACCAATCTTTTGGTCAGGTTACGGCGAGTGTATTGGCGGATAACAGTCCAGTCGGGCGAATGATCAATTTGATCTCGCAACCAAGATTGATAGTAATGCAGAATAACAGCAGCAATCTTTTCTGGAGAGTGTTCTACAGTTGTTCCAGCTCTAGCTTTTACGATGAGTTTTGATGCAACATTATCTGGGTGTGAAATACTTAGGATGGGACGATTGGAACCCAAGTATTCAAATAATTTACCACTGTAG
>RFJF01000923.1 GCA_003695455.1 Chloroflexota bacterium | reverse complement strand
CCACACCGCCAGCAAAATCAATCCACCCCAGAACAGAAACATCCAGATTAACCCTAATCCCATCATTGTACCACCCCCGTACTATTACAAAATATCGTTGAGCTTTTCCTGGTATTCTTCACGGGTCAGTTCTCCGCGAGCATACCGCATATCCAGAATATCGCGTGCCGAAAGCGGCTGGTTTGTGCCACCCGGCGACTGTGTGGCAGCCTGTCGTCCACTGCCACTGAACTTTTGCACAGCCCACACCACCAGCACTACCACGCCAACCAGAATGGCAATGTTAAACAGTAAGCCGAACAAACCACCAATTAATCCAAATCCGGAACCTATCATTCCGCCACCCATCATAGTTACACCTCCGTAAAAACAAGATTCATTGGCCGGGTTTTTGGGTTGGGGAACACCCGGCTCAAACTTTGTTCACAGTGTACGCCCTCTCCTTGAAGTTATCTTGAAGCTAATGTGAAGATTGTGTAAAGATTTGCGGTGTTGCAGCCGGTTTGACAATATTTTCACCGGCTCTATAATCTCTTATCATTTGTAAGATGGTGTTAATCAGAAGCAGGTTAAGGATACGAGTTTATGGGATTTGAGAACATCACAATTTTTGCCGCCTTTGCCGCCGGACTGCTTTCATTTATATCGCCGTGCGTTCTGCCGCTCATTCCGGTGTACCTGGGCTACCTGAGCGGCTCGACGATTGTGGGCGATACACCGCCGCCGCGCCGGCTGGTTTTTTCGCATGCGCTGTTGTTTGTAGGCGGGTTCACCTTTATTTTTGTGGTGGTTTTTGGCGTGCCTGCCGGTTTTTTGGGCGGCATGTTGGGCGCCTTTTCTGATTATTTGGTACTGGTGGGCGGGGTGTTAATGATTGTTTTTGGCCTGCACACCATGGGCGTTATCACTATCCCCATTTTTAATATGCAAAAACGGCTGGAATACGGACAGGGGCAATCGCCCGGTTACATTCGCAGTTTTGTGATTGGCATGACGTTTGCCGCCGGCTGGACACCCTGCATTGGGCCGTTACTGGGCGCAATCCTCACCCTGGCAATTCAGGGGCAGAACGTCCCTCTCTCGATGTTTTACCTGTTTGTCTACTCAATGGGGCTGGCTATTCCTTTCCTGGTCACCGCCTGGATGCTGACCGCCGCCACCAACCGCCTGCAAGCCCTGAACAAACATATGCAGCTCATCGAGCGGGTGAGCGGCGTGTTTTTGATTATTGTGGGCATTTTGCTGGTCACAGGCATGATGACCATTCTCAACACCTACGCCAACCGGGTTGTGCCGGCCTGGCTGCTGGATAACCTGTAAAATGCAGCCGACGGCCAATCCGGAGAACCCAAAATTGACCTCCGGCCCCCCGGACGAACGGCTGAATTTTATCCCGCACTGGCTCTGGTCGTTGTTGGCCGGCACGCTGCTGGTGGGCGGCGGCGTGTGGATGATTTTGTCGCAGACGGGGCTGCTGGGCAGCGAGCCGCAGCCGGTGCGCGGGGCCGCATACGCCCGGCTCGACTCGCTGCCGGGCAACCCCGCCCCCAATTTTGAGCTGGCCAAT
>RFJF01000922.1 GCA_003695455.1 Chloroflexota bacterium | reverse complement strand
TTTGCCAGGTACGGCTGCCGTTGGGGTTGTCAATTGAATTCAGCACCGCGCCGCCACTTGCCACCACCAGTTCCGGCGGCAGGGTCAGGTCAAGCTGGTACAGAGCCACTTCATTAAACAGCACATCGCCGTGGGGCGGCGGTTCATCCAGAACCCAGCCACCGTTTTCTCGCACCGCCAGCGTGGGAAAGAAGCCGGGCAGGCTCAGCACATCGCCGCTCCAGCCAAAAAGAGTGTACGGCGCGCCGGTTGAATTGGGCAGCCGGGTGGTAAAATTCAGCGTTGCCGTCAGCGGGGGCGCGGCCGTAAGTTCCGGCGGAATTGCCAGCGCCACGGCAGTGTTGTTGGCCCGCAGCGCCGCCGGAAACTTGATGCCGTTGATTCTTGCCCGCGTCACGTCAATTGCGCCGCCGTAATTTTGCAGGTTGGGGTACAGCCGGAACACAAGCTCCGGGCCGGGTTGGGGCACCACCACCTGCACCACGCCGTTCAGCACCGATGGGTCATCGCTGAGTTGGGCGGTGACGTGGTAGCGGGGCAGCGGCCCGGCGGCTTCGATGTCATTGCGGGCGTCCGGCTGCAAAATCGCCCGGAAATGGGGGTGCGGGTCAGGCGTTGGGGCCGGTTCGGCGGCGCCCGGCCTTCCAAATTCGGTAAGCTGTGCGCACGCCGGGCCGGTGAGTGCCAGCAAACCAACCAACATCCAGACCAAAAATTTGCGGTATCTCAAAAAACAGTGGGGCATTGTTTGATTTCATCCTGTGCCACGATTATACTCCGGCAAAATTTATATAAAAAACTCTTTGACAAGAAAAAATCTTTGTGATAAACTACACGAACTTTCCGGGGGGAACTTCATTTTCCCCTGCCCAAGCAAGCCAATCAAGGAGTAGTCCCGTGCCGATAGATTATCTCCCGATTCTGATTATGCTACTGGTTGCTATTGTGATGGCTGTGGTTTCTCTGGCCATGCCGCACATGTTGGGGCCAAAAATATTCAACAAAGCCAAACAGGAAACTATCGAATCCGGCAAGCTCAACTACGGCGACGCCCGCCGGCGCGTGCCGGTGCAGTACTACATGGTTGCCATGCTGTTCATTTTGTTCGATGTGGAAGTGCTGTTTCTGTACCCCTACGCCGTGCTGTTTTGGGATTTAAAGTGGTTCGGGCTGGTTCAGGCCGGGATTTTTGTTTTGTTACTGGTTGAAAGTTACGTGTACGTCTGGAAGAAAGGGGTGCTGAATTGGGAGTAGCCGCAGGAACACCGCAGGAATTAGGCAGCGTGCAGGCGCAGGCCGAAGGAAAAACCGGCAGTCTGGGCATTGCCCTGGCCAAACTGGAAGATGTGGTCAACTGGGGCCGGACCGGCTCGGTGTGGCCGCTGACGTTTGGGCTGGCCTGCTGCGCCATCGAGCAAATCAGCGCCGGCATGGCCCGCTTTGACATTGCCCGCTTTGGCTCCGAGGTGTTCCGCGCCTCGCCGCGCCAGGCAGACCTGCTGATTGTATCTGGCCGGGTATCCAACAAAATGGCGCCGGTCATCAAGCGCGTGTACGACCAAATGAGCTACCCCAAATGGGTCATCGCCATGGGCGACTGCGCCAGTTGCGGCGGCCCGTTCAACAATTACGCCATTATTCAGGGCGTGGATAAAATTTTGCCGGTAGATGTGTACGTTCCCGGTTGCCCGCCCCGCCCCGAAGCCCTGTTTTACGCCATGGACAAACTCCGTGAAAAAATTAAAGCCGAAGAAAAACTCGGCGTGCGCGAATGGTGAGTGAGTTTGTAGAGTTTGTGGAGTAGCAAGGTAACAGAGTAGCAGGGACGCAAACGGTATTTGTCATTCATTGTTCGGTTGAACTCATTCATTGATATTTGCTCATTGGTAATTGGCAATTGGTAATCCTGGAATCTGACATGACCAATTTTCTTGAAAAATTAAACGCCAAAATTCCGTCTGCGGTCACGGAGCGCACAGAATTCAGGGGCGATGAAACCCTGACCGTGGACGCCGCCCACCTGCACGATGTGGCCCGTTTTCTGCGGGATGACGAGACGTCGCAATTCAACCTGCTGGTGGATGTGTACGGTACAGACCGCGCCAAACTGGGCCAATCCCCCCGATTTGCTGTTAATTACGAACTGTACTCCATTCCCCACAACAGATTTTTGCGGCTGGTCACCGCCGCCCCGGAACCGGAAGACAGCAGCCGTGACGCTCTGCCCGCCCTGCCCACCGTCACCGACTTGTGGCCCACCGCCGACTGGCTGGAACGCGAAACCTACGATTTGATGGGCATCAATTTTATGGGTCACCCCAACATGCGCCGCATCATGATGCCCGACAACTGGGTGGGGCATCCGCTGCGCAAAGATTACCCGCTCGGCGGCGAGCCGGTTTATTTTGAACACGACCGCAACAATCCCCGCTTTGCCCATTTGGGCAAGCCGATTATGTTTGGCCCCTCGTTTGAAACCGAACTGCCGGAAGAGATGGACACCGAAGGCAACATGGTCATCAACCTGGGGCCGCACCACCCGGCCACGCACGGCGTGCTCCGGCTGGCTACTGAACTGGACGGCGAAGTGGTGGTGCGCGTTGGCCCCGAGGTGGGCTACCTGCACTCCGGTTTTGAAAAAACCGGCGAAAACGTGCGCTACGAGCAGTTTATTCCCTACTGCGACCGCATGGATTACGCCTCGCCCATGGCCAACAACTACGCTTTTGTCAGCACCGTTGAAAAACTGATGCAGGTGGACATCCCCGAACACGTGCAGTACGCCCGCACCATTTTGGTTGAGCTGCAACGGCTGGGCAGCCACCTCATCTGGCTGGGCACGCACGCCATGGACGTGAGCGGCACGGCGCACGCCATCAGCCAGTACACCTTCCAGATGCGCGAGCGAATACTGGACATTTTTGAGATGGTTTGTGGCGCGCGCATGACCACCAGCTACTTCAGCGTGGGTGGCCTGCGCTGGCCCCTGCCAGGCGCGTTCGATGCGGCGGTACGGGCCTTTTTGAAAGAGTCAGAAGTTCACATGCAGGATTTTGAGGATTTACTGACCCGCAACCCGCTCTGGCTCAGCCGCACCAAAGGGATTGGTATTCTGAAGGCCGATGACGCGATTGCGCTCGGCGTAACCGGGCCGCTGCTGCGCGCCGCCGGCGTGCCGCTCGATTTGCGAAAAGTGCGGCCCTACCTGGCCTACGCAGACCTGGATTTTGAAATCCCCACCGCCACCGAAGCCGACACCTACGCCCGTTACACGGTTCGGGTGGCAGAAATGCGGCAGAGTCTGCGCATCATTCAGCAGGCGCTGGATAAAATCAAGCCCGGCCCGCACCGCACCGCCAACCGCAAAGTGGCCCTGCCGCCCCGCGAAGAAATTTCAACCAGTATGGAATCGCTCATTCACCATTTCAAACTGGTTACCGAAGGCTACCGCCCGCCGGAAGGGCAGGTGTATCACGTGCACGAAAACCCCAAAGGTTGGCTGGGCTTTGGCCTGCTCAGCGATGGCACCGCCAAACCCCACCGCCTGCGGGTGCGCGGGCCATCGTTTGTAAACCTGCAAGCCACCGACCTGATGGCGCGCGGCGGCTACATTGCCGACCTGATTACCGTCATCGGCTCCATTGACATTGTTTTGGGAGAGGTAGACCGCTAATGGCCTGGACCGAAAAAGAACAGCAGGAACTGGACAAAATCCTCAAAAAATACCCGCCCGACCGCAAACTGTCGGCGGTGCTGCCGGCGCTCTACCTGGCGCAGCGCGAAAAAAACTGGCTGGACAACGATGATATTCAGGCCGTGGCCGATGCGTTGGACATTCCTGTAACCCACGTCCATTCGATTATCGGTTTTTACACCCTGTTCCGCAAAGAGCCAACCGGCAAATATATGGTGCAGGTTTGCACCGATTTGCCCTGCGCCCTGCGCGGTGCAGAGGATTTTTACCGCCGCTTCTGCGAGCGGATGGGCCTGCCGCCCACCGGCGGCACCACCGAGGACGGCCTCTTCACCGTGGAATCGGTGGTCTGCCTGGCCGCCTGCGACAAAGCGCCCATGTGCCAGATTAACCTGGAATATTTTGAAAGCCTGACCGACGACAAGATTGACCAAATTATTGCCTCGTTCCGTGAACAGGCCAAAATTCAGCAGTAACGCCTGCCGGCAAAAGGATAGCGAATGGGTAACGAACTGATTGACAAGTACGTGCTGTTCCGGCACCGCGACGTTGAAAACATCCACCAGATTGAAGTCTACCGGGCCAACGACGGCTACCGGGCGCTGGAAAAGGCGCTCAAAGAGATGCAGCCCGGCGATGTGACCAACGTGGTCAAAGCCTCTGGCCTGCGCGGGCGCGGCGGCGCGGGCTTCCCCGCCGGGGTCAAGTGGGGCTTCATTCCCAAAGATATTTACCCCAAATACGTGGTGGTCAACGCCGACGAAAGCGAACCCGGCACCTTTAAAGACCGCGAAATCATGACCTACAACCCCCACCAGCTCATCGAGGGGATTATTCTGACCTGTTACGCTGTGGGCGCGGAAACCGCCTACATTTACGGGCGCGGCGAGTTTGCGCCTGTCTTCCGCGACCATTTGCAGCAGGCCGTGGCCGAAGCCTACCGGCACGGCTACCTGGGCCGCAACATTCTGGGTTCAGAATTTTCAATGGAGCTGCACCTGCATTTGGGCGCGGGCGCGTACATCTGCGGCGAAGAAACTGCGTTGCTCAGCAGTCTGGAAGGGCAAATGGGCCAGCCGCGCAGCCGCCCTCCCTTTCCCGCCGTCGAAGGGCTGTACGCCAAACCCACCGTCATCAACAACGTTGAAACACTGACCAACGTACCGCCCATTGTCCTGCACGGCTCGGACTGGTACCGGCAGTACGGCACCGAAAAAAGCCCCGGTACCAAAATTTTCAGCCTCAGCGGCCGGGTGAACAAACCCGGCAATTACGAACTGCCGCTGGGCACGCCCATTCGCTATTTAATTGAAGAGTGCGGCGGCGGCATCATTGACGGCAAAGCCGTCAAAGGCATTTTACCCGCCGGCGCCTCCTCGGCGATTATCGGGCCGGACAAGCTGGACACCACCATGGATTACGAGGCGATGGCCGCCGCCGGCACCATGCTCGGTTCGGCCTCGTTCATTATTCTGGATGAAACCGTGGACGCGGTTTGGGCCGCCGAGAAAAACGTCAAATTCTTCAAACACGAAAGCTGCGGCAAGTGCAGCCCCTGCCGCGAAGGCACATTCTGGCTGGTCAATGTGTTCCGCAAACTCCGCGAAGGACACGGCACCAAACAGGATGTGGAACTGCTTGAAACCATCATTGAGCAGATGAAAGGCAACACCTTCTGCCTGCTGGGCGAGTTTGTAGTGCCCGGCGTGCGCACCAGCATCGATCTGTTCCGCGACGAGTACGAGGCGCTGGCCGTGGCCGAAGAGGAGACCACGCCCGGCCCGGCAAAAGATTTGATTCACACGTTCTTTTAAAGGAGCAGGAAGTACGGAGTAGGAGAAAAACACCCCTTTAATCCTTACTTCTTACTCCCTGCTCCTGAAGAATCAGAAAGGGCAGTTTGAACTTTGACCGATACAGTAACCCTCACCATTGACGGCCAATCTGTGACTGTGCCCAAAGGCACGCTGATTGTGGAAGCCGCCAAAAAAATCGGCAACGAAATTCCGGTATTTTGCTACCATGCCAAAATGGAGCCGGTGGGCATGTGCCGTATGTGCCTGGTTGAAGTGGGCACGCCCGCTTTTGACCGCGCCACCCGCCAACCCATCCTCGATGAAAACGGCGAGCCGGTCATCCGCTTCTTCCCCAAACCGATGACCGCCTGCTCAACTCCCGTGTCGGAAGGAATGGTGGTTAAAGTCAACTCCGAGGCCGCGCTGGACGACCGCAAATCGGTGCTGGAATTTTTGCTCACCAGCCACCCCCTCGATTGCCCCGTGTGCGACAAGGG
>RFJF01000921.1 GCA_003695455.1 Chloroflexota bacterium | reverse complement strand
ATCGGCGTTAACCAACTGCGCCCCGGCAAGCGTGGCATCAGACAGATTGGCGCCCGCCAGAATCATACCGGTCATCTCCGCGCCGCTCAGGTCGGCTCCGGACAGAATTGCGTTGGCGGCATCGGCTTCGGCCAGATTGGCCTCACGCAGGTTGGCCCGGCTTAAATTGACACCGGTCAGGTTGGTGGGCATGGGTTTGCTGCCAAACATTCCGCCAAGAAACGAGCTGGACTGGGGCTTGCTCAAGTCGGCGTTTTGCAGGGTGCTGTCCTGCAAACTGGCGCCCGCCAGGTTAGCCCCCTGCATCACCGCCGCCGTTAAATCAAAGCCGTCCAGCGCCATGCCCGACAGGTTGGCCCCGCTAAAGTTGGCCCCGGCCAGTTGCGCAGTCTGCAAATTGAGCGGGCGCACATCCAACCCGCTGAAATTGGCCCGGCGCAAATCAACGGATTCCAGCGTAGTATCGTCAAACAGGGCTTTTTGCAGGTTGACCTCCTGCATGTTGGCATTTGCCAGCTGTGTGCCGGCCAGATTGGCCTTTTCCAGATTGGCTCCCTGCAAATTGGCCCCGGTCAGGTCGGCGCCGGCCAGGTTGGCTTCCTCAAAATTGGCCCCCTGCAAGCGGGCATCCGCCAGTTTTACATTTTGCAGGTTGATTCCCTTTAAATTGGCCCCCTGCAAATTGATTTCCCGCATATCGCTGTCCTGCAAATCTGACTGGCTCAGATTAACACCCAGCAAATCTGCGCCGCGCAAATCTGCGCCGCGCAAACTGCGTTTGCTCAGGTTGGGCGTTTTTTTGCGCTCGCGGGCGCGTTTGATTTCATCAAAAAGCTCCACCAGAGAAATTTCAGTTGCCATGCCGTATTCTCCTTATTTTGATTTTGCGGGGGATGGGGATTGGGGGTTGTGAGGTCAGAGAAATTGCCCAATCCGGTTGCCACCAGTATATCACACCTTAATATTCCGTACAATACGGTCGGGCAATTGGGCAGGATGGTTACGTTGCCGGGCGGCGGAACAACCACAGGAGCAGCAACCCCAGCACGGGCCACCATTCTACGTGGCGCACCCAGGCCACCTCACTGAAATCGAGCGGGTTGAGGTAGGTCAGGTATGATAGCGCCGCCGCCCAACTGAGGTAGAGCCACGGCAGCAACGCCAGCCACTGGCGGCGTGGCTCGGCGGATTGCGGCGAGAGAAACGGCACAAAAGCCAGCAGTAACAGCAAATACCACGGGTGAAGCGTAGGCGTTAGCAGCAC
This sequence comes from Chloroflexota bacterium, assembly GCA_003695455.1. Lineage (GTDB taxonomy): Bacteria > Chloroflexota > Anaerolineae > 4572-78 > J111 > J095. The sequence goes on along the minus strand of RFJF01000921.1, from coordinate 2,073 downwards.
GTAGGCCATCAGCGGCACGGCCATCCAGCGCAGGTGGGCAAGCAGATGTCCTGCCCGGCGAGATTTGAGCCACACACCCGCCAGCACCAGCAGCATTGCGGCGCCAATTATCAGCTTGGCCGTAAAATTGGGCTGCCCTGCGCCAATGGAAGTCAAACCCTGTTCCAGCGCGTAAAAAATGCCGCTGTTAAAAATCCACTGCTCCGAGTAGATGCGAATTGCGCCAAACAGCCCGGCGCCGTTGAGCGGGCCGGTTAACCCCCAACCGGCAGACAGCCCGGCAGGCAGCAGCAGCAGAATCACGGCGGCGGCGTACAGGCCAAGCTGCCAAAACTGCCAGCGCCAAAACAGCACCGGCAGCAACAGCAGCGGCAGCGGTTTGGTGAGCGTGGCCAGCGCCAGCGAAAGGGGAGACAGCAGGGCAAAAGTGCCGGGCGCTCGCGGCGCAGCGGCCAACCACAACGCCAGCAGGGTCAGCAGAATCATCCAGGCATCTACGTGCGCGCCGTGCGCCACCTCAACCACCACCAGCGGATTCCAAAAGTAGAGCAGCAAGCGGTAGCCGGGCAATCCCGCAACGCGCAACAGGCCGACCAGCAGCGCGGCGTTGAGCACATCAATGCCGGTCATAGCCAGTTGAAATAACAGCGGCCGGGCCGGCGACACCCAGGCCAGCGCCGCAAAAAGATACTGGGCGGCGGGCAGGTAGGGGCTGGCCATCCAGGCATTGTTAGCCAGCGCGCGCTGGGGGGTATCCAGCGGGTCAAGCGCCGGAGAATTGATGGGGTGGGCGTAGGGACTCACGCCGTGGTTGGCTACGTAGCCGTCCCACATGTAGCGGTACACATCATCTGACAGCGTGGGGGTGGTAAACAGCAGCAGCACCCTGAAACCGATTCCCACCGCAAAAATAAGGCCGAGCGGCAGGCCGCGCCGCCGTTCGACGGCAAAAATGGCGGCAATGTATCCGGCAAAGGCCAGCGTGTACCAACTCAATGTTGCCGGGGTAGTGCCGGCCCGGAGCGTGCCGCTATGCAGGTGCAGCCCCAGCAAGGCGGCGTAGGCCGCCGCACCGGCAGCCACGGCAAACAGCAGCCCACCGTTGCGGGCCAGAAATGCATGGGTTGAGCCGGAGGGTTGGGTAGAGTCAGTCATTGGCGTTGGCTGCAACAAAAAAGGAGCGCCGCCTGAGTGCGGACTCCTCTTTTTTCAGTGGGTGAGCAGGCTAAATCAACAATAAAATTTGGATCACTCACGCATGCGCGGGTCAAAGGCATCGCGCAAACCATCACCCAAAAAGTTAAAGGCCAGCACGGTCACGGTTAGGGCCACAGCGGGCGCAATCAACCCGTGGGGGTAGGAACGCAACCCCTGAAAGGCTTCGTTAATCATAATGCCCCAACTGGGCGTGGGTGCGTTGACTCCCAAGCCGATAAAACTGAGAAAGGCCTCGGTGAGAATGTAACCGGGAATTTGCAGGGTTTCCTGCACAATACACGGCCCCAGAATGTTGGGCAAAATTTGCCGGAAGATGATGCGCGGGGTTCTCACGCCGGTGGCCCTGGCGGCTTCTACAAATTCTTTCTTTTTGATGGCCAACGTTTGGCCGCGGGCAATGCGGGCCATGCTGAGCCAACTGAGCGCACCCAGCACCACAAACACAAAAAACATGCCGCCCATGGCCTGGTCAATGCTTAAAAACCAACTGATAATGCCGGTATCGGCGCCGCGCCGTTGGAGCGATTTAAAATACACCTGCATCAAAATGACCACAATAATCAGCGGCAAGCCGTACAAAAAGTCTACAATGCGCATCATCAGGTCATCAATCCGACCGCCAGAATAGCCGGCGACCAGGCCGTAACTGATGCCCAGCATCAGGCTAACCGAGCCGGCCACGACGGCCACCAACAGCGATACGCGCGTACCGTACAGAGTTCGGCTAAAAATATCGCGGCCCAGGTTATCTGCGCCCCACCAGTAAACAAACCCTTCAAGGTTGGGGTTTTTTGATTCCTGCATAGGCAGGGCGTTGTTGTCTTGCAGTGTTTGTTTGGCGTAGGCTTTTTGATT
>RFJF01000920.1 GCA_003695455.1 Chloroflexota bacterium | reverse complement strand
TGCCGCCCTACGAAAGCGTGTTTGTTGACCCCACCGCCATGCTGCTGGCGCCCGCCACCGAGCGGGTTCAGCAGGTGTACCGGCAGGCCGGCTGGACGCTGCCCGCCAACCGGCGCGCCGGCGCGCCGGACCACATCGGCCTGCAACTGCTGGCCCTGGCCGATATGTACGCCGCCGGGCAAAACGGACCGGCCCAGCGCCTGCACGCCGAACATCTGGCGCTGTGGGTTCCGGCGCTGGCAGCGACCCTCCGGCGTTTGCAGCCGCATCTGTTTTACGCCACTTTGTCTGATTTGACGCTGGAACTGCTGCTCGGTACCTTGCCGGAAACCGCCGTCCCCGCCGCCAACCCGTTCCCGGTGCTGCCGCCGCCGCCCGTCTTTCGCGGCTCCGGCCCTGATGAATTTGCGCCCGGCGCAGTTCCCTCACCGCCCGAATCCGGGGAGGAAGTTCGCCTGCGCGATTTGGTGCGGCAATTTATGATTCCCCGTGACGCCGGGCTGTACCTGACCCGCCGCGACATCGCCGGGCTGGCGCAATCGCTGGAGTTGCCCAAAGGAATGGGCGACCGTGCCAAAATGCTGGAGACACTCTTCCGGCAGGCCGGCGAATTTGACAGCGTGCCGGATTTGGTGGCACAAATTGAACTGCTGGTTGTGGCGCAAGCAGAAATATTCCACCGCTGGCAAATGGACTATCCTGCCTGGGAACCACTGGGGCAGGCCTGGCAAACCCGGCTGGAACAAACCCGTGCCCGCCTGCAACAGATCAATGCCACCGTTGAAGCGGAAGTCGCCCACCTGCACATGCCCTGATTTTGAGTCACCTCCTCGCTATTCGCTACGCGAAGTTTTGCCTGGTTGTCAACCCGGCGTGTTTGCAGTATACTTCACATCCGGCGGGCATTGGGATGCCCCGCCTGCCATCTATCGCACTTTCAGGGTAGAGACGCCCAAATTGGGTGCCTCTACAGAGTCGTTTCCCTAATTCCCGGCTCCCAACCCCTGAATCCTATTTTAAAGGAGCTACAATGTCTAACAAAATTTTGAATCTACTCATCGGTCTGCTGCTGGTTGGGGTACTGGCCGGCTGCGGACAGGCCGCTCAGGCACCCGCCGCACCGCAGCAGGTGGCCGTATCCGCCGAGGGCGCGCTCAACCTGCCGGTGGATATCAATGCCCAAACCGTGGAGCAAATCCGCAACCGCGACGACGTGGTGCTGATTGACGTGCGCGAGGATTGGGAGTTTGCCGAGGGGCACATCCCCGGTGCGCAGTTGATTCCGCTGGGCACCATCCCAGACAGCCTGAACAAAATTCCCAAAGACAAAACCGTGGTGGCTGTCTGCCGCAGTGGAAACCGCAGCAACCAGGCCACCCAATTTCTACGCGAAAACGGGTTTGACAACGTGCACAATATGCTCGGCGGGATGAACAGTTGGAGCCAGGCCGGTTACGAGGTTGAAAAGTAACCGCCGCTTAGCCCATCAACCAGGCAAAAAAACTCCACCCAAATTGCGGTGGAGTTTTTTGTTGCCCGGCCCGGCAAATGGTCAACTTTTGTCACATTGGGCCGGTCACACAAACCGCTAATTTTTTGCCGCAAATCTCAAATTTAATGGTACACTTGTGTCATATCCACGGATTTGGGAGCAGGGACAACAGCGGTTCTTCCCGACCCTGACTCCCAGCCCCTAATTCCAGATGTCAAAGGAGCAAAAAAATGTCGTACGATGTGAACACTAAACAAGAGTACAACGCACCGGCCCCGGCTGTCAGCCAATCGGCCTCACAAATTCTGGAATCGCTGGGCGGCAAGCTGTCAAAAATGAACAACCCGGCCAAAGGACAGCTTGAAGCCACCTTCAACAAAAAAATCAGCGGCAAACCGCTACCCAATCGCTGCCAGGTGCGGGTAAAGGTTGTGCCAAAATCGGCCGAAAGCTGCGCCGTGATGACCAAAACTTTTCCGGTGGACCCGCTGGGCAACAAATTATCATTTGGTGTGCGCGGCGATGCGGCCCAAGTGGTCAGCGACACGTTTCTTGAAGCGCTGGCGGCCTCCGTCACCGGCTAAATGGTCAACTTTTGTAATAACTGGCCCGGCAGAAGCCACGCCAATTGAGCGTCAAGTTTTTTTGAAACAATGCTACAATACTAACATCTGCTCAGGCACGCAGAAGGCAAGGTTGCTCAAACGTCAATGGTGTCTCTCACGCTTCAGCAAAAGAATATTTTGCAACACCTGCTCAACACCGACTCCCCGGTGGCCATGGCCGAACTGGCCGCCCGCCTCAACCTGACTCCACGGCAGGTTAACTACCGGCTGAAACCCGTAAAAATCTGGCTGGCCGAGCGCGACGCGGCGCTGCAATCCACGCCGGGGGTGGGCATTACGGTGCAGTGCGCACCGGGCCACCGGCAGGGGCTGCTCAACGAGCTGGTATCGCAGGCCGATTTTGAGCTGGTGCTGACCGCCGGGCAACGCCAGCAGCTTGTGGCGCTCAGCCTGCTCACCGCCGCCGAGCCGATTATCCTCAACGAACTGCAACGCATCACGGCCGTATCCCGTTCCACGCTTTTCAAAGACCTGGACTCCATTGAAGCCTGGACACAACATTTTGAACTGCAACTTATTCGCAAACCCAACTACGGCATTCTGCTTGACGGAGCCGAACTGACCCGCCGGCAGGCGCTGGCAGCCCTGCTCTGGGGCGACGTACCCTTTGAAAAACCGTTAATGGCGATGGCCCACGGTGCCGGCCTGACGTACGCCCTGGCCGGCAACCGGTCACCCAAAATTGTCGCCCAAACCCAGAAATTTGTTACCGAACTTGACACACCCACCGCATTTGAGTGGGTGGCCTTTGCCGAGGACCAGCTAGGCGGCCGCTACACCGATGACGCCGTTCTGCATTTGGCGCTATCGCTGGCGGTGCAGGCACAGCGGGTAAACGCCGGGCATCATGTTTCGGTCGATTCCACAACTATCTCCTGGCTGAAAAAGAAAAATATGTGGCCTGTGGCCGAAAGTGTATCTCAAACCATGTGGCCCCACCTGTCGCCCCACTGGCCGGAAGCCGAAATTGCCACCGTTACCATGCTGCTGCTGGCCGGATTGCGCAATCACCAGTGGCCCGGCGGGCTGGATATTGAACCCACCCTGACAGAAATGATTACAGAATTGATGGGTGAAGTT
>RFJF01000919.1 GCA_003695455.1 Chloroflexota bacterium | reverse complement strand
TATCAGCAGTGGACTCCGCCGGCCCCGGCGTTTGTGCTGCTGGTGGGCGACGCCACGCAGGATTTCCGCGATAATTTCAACACCGGCAGCGTCAATTTTGTGCCGTCGCAGATTGTGCAAACAAGTTTGCTGGGCGACACGCCCTCTGACAACTGGTTTGTGCAGGTCAGCGGCAATGATGTGCTGCCGGATATGTTTGTGGGCCGGTTGAGCGCGCAAACGGCCGGGCAGGTAGATGATTTGGTGGACAAAATTATCCGCTACGAGCAATCGCCGCCGGACGGCGGGTGGAACACGCAGGCCCTGCTGGTAGCAGATGACGATGACACCGCGTTTGAGGCCATTTCCGAGGAGCTGGCGGCGCGCCTGCCTGCCGATTTCGGTGCGGCGCGGGTGTACGCCGCCAATTTTCCGCCCGGCGACCCCACCACCGAAATTGCGGCGCAGATTAACGGTGGCGCGCTGCTGGTCAATTATGCCGGGCACGGCAGTATGAACAAGTGGGGCTACTGGGACGGCAACCAGCAGTTGATTTTTGGCTCGGCGGATGCGGCGGCGCTGACCAACGCCAACCGGCTGCCCGTGGTGACGGCGGGCGATTGCCTGAACGGTTTTTTCACCGGCGTGCAGTCGGTGGAGGCGCTGGCAGAGAGCCTGCATCGCCCCACAAACGGCGGCGCGGTGGCGGTTTGGGCGTCGGCGGCAGTGGATTTTCCCGGTGGTCACCGGGCGTTGCTGAACGGATTTTACGATGCGCTGTTCAACGACGGGCTGTGGCAAATTGGCGCGGCCACAACTGCGGCCCAGGTTTCGGCGCTGGCGCAGAATCCGAACTGGAGTGAAACCGTGCAAACCTTCATTCTGTTCGGTGACCCGGCAACGCGGCTGGCCGTTCCGCCGTCCACGTTCCCCAGCGCCAACAACGTGTACCTGCCTCTGCTGGAACGCAGCAAGTGAGATTCTCCGGCGTAGTTTATTTTTCCACAGAATCACCTTCACAAATTTCTGGCTGTTGCTGACAAGGCACGTGTTGCGTGTTGCGTGTAATTTTCGGCTCGCGAAATACGCAACACGTGCGGAATCAACATCCACTTTTGCAAAAATAGTCGTCACACTCCGCTACTCTTCGGTTGGCACGATGCACCTGCCGGCCGAGTACAAACGCCCCCACAAACGCCAGCGGCACACCCATGCACAGATGGCCCCCGCATCCACAAAAAAGGCAAATCGGGTATCCCCGCCGCTGCGCAACATTCCCACCAAAATCATCATATTTGAAACGCGAATGGGCATGGTCAGCGCCATGCCCGGCAAAATCCGCTCGGCGCAGGCCAGCGTGGCACAAATGGAAAAGACGCGCCACCCATTTGCCGTGCTCCAAAAAGCAGGGAATAATGGGAGCAGGAGGCAGGCCCGTCGATTCACAGAACAGTTCATTTTCAGGAGGGTACTTATGACTGATTCAATAAATTTTGCCATTCTCGGTCCCGGCAGCGTGGCCGATTTCCACCGGCAGGCCATCGAGGCCAACGCCGGGGCCGGGGCGCGGCTGGCAGCCGTGGCGCACTACAATCCGGCCAGATTTGAGGCGTTGAGCGCCAGATTTGGCGTGCCGTGCCGTACTCAGGCCGATGTGCTGGCCGACCCCGCCATTGACGTGGTGGTCATCTGCACGCCCAGCGGCCAGCACGCCGGGCAGGCCATTGCCGCGGCGCAGGCCGGCAAACACGTGCTGGTGGATAAACCGATGGCGACCTCGCTGGCCGACGCCGACGCGATGATTGCTGCCTGCGAGCAGGCCGGGGTCAAGCTGGGCGTCAGCTTTCAGCGGCGTAATGAACCGCAATTTATCCGCGCCCGGCAAGCCATTGAGGCCGGCGATTTTGGCGAGCTGGCACTGGGCGCGGTCACCATTCCCTACTTCCGGCCGCAAAGCTACTACGATTCCGGCGGCTGGCGCGGCACGTGGGCCGGAGACGGCGGCGGCGTGCTGATGAATCAGGGCATCCATCTGGTGGATATTCTGTTGTGGCTGATGGGCAACCCGGTAGAAATTCGGGCGCACGCCGGAACCCTGCACCGCCGGATTGACGTGGAGGACACGCTCAGCGCCTCGCTGCGCTTTGCCAACGGAGCGCTGGCGACCATTTGTGCCACCACCACCGCCGCACCCGGTTTTCCGCACCGGGTAGAAATTTTCGGCACACGGGGCGGGTTTCAGGTAGAAGGATCGGTGGTGACGCGCTGGTTGGTGGCGGAGCCTGCCGCCGCGCGCATTGCGCCACCGCCCACCGGCGGAGAAGCCAACGCCGGGGCCGGCAGTGACCCCAAAGGCGAAGGGCCGGCGCTGTTCATGCCAGTGTACCGGGAATTTATCCGGGCGGTGCGGGAGGATGCTTCGCCTCAGGTAGACGGGCGGGAAGGCCGGCGCAGCCTGGCAACCGTGTTGGACATCTACAAATCGGCGGGGATATACAGGGCCAGCTTGCCATAAAATGTTGCGTATAAACCCGGAACAGACGTGAAACGGATGCGACGCAAGTCGTGAAATATTGCACACGTGTGCATTGGCACGTTCCACAAAACTTTCTAATTTTTTCGATTCACTTTTTAACAAAACTATTGACAAGCCCGGCGAACTAATGTAAGCTACGTGTAACGTTTTAGTGTATCGTTTCACTTTAACGGCGTAAGGAAGACAATGGTGTCTCAAACACGGCCAAAAAGCACCAAACGTGCCACAATAAAAGATGTTGCCCAGGCAGCCGGGGTTTCTGTAACCACGGTGTCTAACGTATTGAACGGCCGCACCGAGGCCATGGCCGAAGATACGTTGCAACGGATTCAGCAAACTATCCAACGGCTCAACTACCGCCCCAGCCGGGTAGCCCGCAGTCTGGTGACTCAACAGACCGCCACGCTGGGTGTCATCATTTCCGAGATTGACACACCACTTTTTTTGCAAGCCCTCAACCACATCGAAACCATTGCCCGCCATGCCGAATATCACATTCTGCTGGCCACCACCGCCGAACACCTTGACGACGAAGCCCAAATTATTGACCTGCTACTGGAAAAACAGGTAGACGGCATCATTTACCTTTCCACATCGGTGTACGCCAAAACCGATTTTCTGGAAGACCTGCCGCCGTCCGCGCCGCCGGTGGTGCTGGTCAACCGTATCACGCCGTTCGCAGGGCGATTTGACCGCGTTAATTTTGACCACCTGAACGGCATGGCCGCCGTCATGGACCATCTGGTACAACTGGGCCACCGCCACATCGCTCACCTGTTGGGGCCGAAAGACCGCGCCAGCACGCACGAACGGCTGAACGGGTACCGGCAGGGGTTGGCCCGGCACAACCTGCCCTACCGGGACAACTACGTGAAATCCGGCGATTTTGAACAGGATTGGCGGCTGTGGCAGGAGTCCACACTGGCACTGGTCAACGTTTCACCGCGTCCGACGGCTATTATTGGGGCCAATGACCGGGTGGCTGCCGTGGCTATGCGTACCGTGCAAAATGCCGGCCTGCGCGTGCCGCAGGACATCAGCATTGTGGGTATTGACAACCAGGCCTTTTGCAACTACCTCAATCCGGCGCTCACCTCGGTTAAACTGCCGGTTGTTGAGGCGGGCAAACTGGCCGCAAATCTGCTGCTGGAGCGGATTGCGGGCCACCGCCGGGAAATCGAAAACAACGTGCTGCCCTGTGTGCTGGTTCCGCGAGAATCGAGTGGAGTTGCGCCATGACCCAACCGGCAAAATTAGCGTTGCTCAACGGGCAGGTGATTCTGCCGGACCAGATTGTCACCGGGCAGGCACTGCTCATTCAAAACGATAAAATTGCGGGGTTGTTTGCACCCGATGCACTGCCCGCCGATGCGGAACGGGTGGACGTGGGCGGGCGAACCATCTCGCCGGGGCTGGTGGATATTCACACCCACGGCGCGCTGGGGGTCAACTTCAACCAGGCCACCGCCGAAGCTTTTGGCCGGATTACCGCCGAAAACGGGCGGCGCGGCGTCACATCGCTGCTGGCAACCACCATGACCGCACCCATTGCAGAACTGGTGCGGTGTCTTGAATTTACCCGCCGCTGGATGGCCCAACCGCACGACGACGGCGCGCAAATTCTGGGCATGCACATCGAAGGGCCGTACTTTGCCGCCGCACAGGCCGGCGCGCAGGACCCGGCCAACGTGCGCAACCCCAACGACGGCACGCCGGAACAACTGCTGGCCCACCACGATGTCATCAAAATGGTCAGTTTTGCCCCGGAACTGCCCGGCGCGCTGGAACTGACCACCCGGCTGGCAAAACTTGGCATTGTGCCGGCGGCGGGCCACAGCAACGCCAAAGACACCGACGTGCAGGCGGCCATGGCCCGCGGCCTGCGCCACACCATTCACATCTGGAGCGGCCAATCCAGCACCGTCCGCGAAGGGCCGTGGCGCAAACCCGGTCTGCTGGAAGCCTCGCTCACTTTTGACGGGCTGACCTCGGAGATGATTGCCGACAACCGCCATCTGCCGCCCACGCTGATGAAGCTGGCCTGCAAATGCCTGGGGCCGAATCGATTGTGCGCCGTGTCTGACGCCACCAACGGCGCGGGCCTGCCGCAGGGCAGCCGTTTTAAAATGGGCAATCTGGAGTACGATGTGCAGGACGGTGTGGGTATGATGCTGGACCGCTCGGCGTTTGCCGGAAGCACCACCCTGCTCAACCAGATGATTCCCGTGCTGCGCGATGTGGTGGGCCTGTCGCTGCCGGAAGCGGTGCGTATGGCCTCGCTCACCCCGGCGCGGGTCATTAGCGTGGATGGCCGCAAAGGCAGTCTGGAACCCGGCAAAGACGCGGACATTGCCATTTTCAACGATGATTTTTCGGCCTGGCGAACCATGATTTGCGGTCGCTGGCTAACCAACAAAGGAGAAAAATGACTCCACTGAAAACTATGCAGTTTGAAAAACTTCCGGCGGCGGTGTACCGCAGCAACGCCGAGATGGGTCGCGCCGCCGCGCTGGACGCCCGCGAGATTATTACCGCCGCCATTGCCGAGCGAGGGCAGGCCAACATAATTGTGGCCACCGGCAACTCGCAGTTGACGTTTTTGCAGGCCCTGCGGGAACTTGACGGCATTGACTGGCCGCGGGTCAACGTCTTCCACATGGATGAGTACGTGGGCATTGACCCCAGCCATCCGGCCAGTTTTCCGCTGTTTTTACAGCACCATTTGCTGCAATATGTGAACGCCGGCAACTTCTTTCCCGTGCCCAACAACCCCGAGGATACGGCGCAAGCCTGCCGCAACTACGAATCACTGCTGCGTGAATACCCGGCGGACATGGTGGCCATGGGCTTTGGCGAAAACGGCCACATCGCGTTCAATGACCCGCCGTACGCCAAATTTGATGACCCTGTGTGGGTCAAAGTTGTGGCGCTGGCCGAAGCCAGCCGCAAACAACAGGTGGGCGAAGGCCACTTCAGCTCGCTGGCCGAAGTGCCCACACACGCCATCACGTTGACCATTCCGGCGCTGCTGGCCCCCAAAGCGGTGCTGTGCATTGTGCCGGAAGCCAGAAAAGCGGCGGCTGTTCGCGCCTGCCTCACCGAGCCCGTCAGCGAAGAGCGGCCCGGTTCGGTGTTGCGCACGGTAAATCACGCCCGCCTCTACCTTGACCCAGACTCAGCGGCCCAAATTCTGCAGAACTGAGCCTGGCGAAAGGTTCAATTGCCATACTACTGGTTCAAAAAAGGAGGAAAATCTATCGAACAAATCCAGTGCCGTTCAAGTAGTTCAACCTGTTCAATGATGAATATTTAGGAGGACGATTTAGAATGCAAAAAAAATTGATAATTACCCTGGCAGTTTTGGTGGCGGTGTTGCTGATTCCGTCAATGGCCCTGGCGCAGGGCGGATCAACCTACACCATTCAGGCCGACGACTGGCTCTCGAAGCTGGCCGACAAGCAGTACGGCGACCCGCTGGCTTACACGGCCATTGTGTATTACAACAACAAACAGGCCGAGGCCGATGAAACGCTGACGGTCATTGAAGACCCCAACACCATCGAAGTGGGCTGGACAATTTACCTGCCCACTGCCGAAGAGGCCAATGCCTACCTGATTGGCAACATTCCGGGCGGAACCTACAACGAAGCCCCAATGCTGGCCGAAATGGTAGCCGCCGGTGAACTGCCGCCGGTAGATGAACGCCTGCCCGATGACCCGCTGATTGAAAATGTGGCCGAAGAAATTGGCCAATACGGCGGCGTGCTGCGGCGCGGTTTTCTTGGCCCCAGCGACCATAACAACTACACTCGCGTAGTGTACGATGCGCTGGTTCGCTTCTCGCCCACCGGCAGCGAAGTAATTCCGCACATCGCCTCCGGCTGGTCCTCCAACGATAACTTCACCGAATGGACCGTGAATCTGCGCCCCGGCGCCAAATGGTCAGACGGCGAACCCTTCACCGCCGACGACATTATGTTCTGGTACAATGACATTCTGCTGAATGAAGAGTTGACCCCCAGCGTGCC
>RFJF01000918.1 GCA_003695455.1 Chloroflexota bacterium | reverse complement strand
CGATTGACAGACGCCGCGCGCAACGTTCCCCAATTCACCATCAGTATGGATGTGGCAATGGCGCGTGCCAAACAAGTGGTGTCTGATTTTCAAACCGATTCAAACGGCCCACGGTTTACAATAACAGCCTTTTTGGTGCGAGCGTGCGCGTGGGCATTGCGCCGGCATCCGCTCATCAACGCCGGAGTGAATATGGACAGCCATGAAATCATTGAGTGGGCCGACATCAATATTGGAGTTGCCGTTGCCGCCCCGCATGGTCTGCTGGTGCCGGTAATTCACCAGGCGGATCGGCTTGATGCCGGAACTGTGGCCCAAAAGCTGGATGATCTGAGTTGCCGTGCCCGCGATGGCAAACTACGTTCAGAAGAGATGCGCGGCGGCACCTTTACCATTTCTAATTTGGGAATGTTTGGGGTGGATCATTTTACCGCAATCGTCAATCCGCCTCAGGCAGCCATTTTGGCCGTGAGTCAAATGGCAAAGCGTGCGGTTGTTTCGCCGGACAATCAGGTCAGCGTACAGTTGATGGCAGACTTTACGCTGACAGCCGATCATCGAGTGGTAGATGGGGCGCTGGCTGCGCAATTTTTGGCCGATGTCAAACAGGCCGTTGAGCATCCCGGGCTGCTTATCTGAGCCGCTGAGCGGAAAACCGGAAATTTGAGAGTAAATTTCTCCGCCACCCCACTTTGTCACCACCGAATAGTGCTTGTTGCAGGTAGGTATCACCCTGATTGAATACCACCGCGCCCTGACCAAATTGGCTGCTTGGCCAAGCTGGCACGGACCGGCTACAGCGCCAGAGCCGTCAAACCGTGGTCAAGTCCCCCGCCACCGGAGATGCTGCCCTGCTGCTGGCGCTGCGGCAAACCGCCCGGCGTGATTGCCTCCCTGTTTAACATAAATTAAGCTGCCGGGTCTGACACCCCGTTCAAAATCGCCTACAATCCGCAACCGAACATTCATTCTTTATCAGTTGAGGTGAGGTAGGGCCAGTGTCCACTAAACCAGGGCTAGCTCACCCCCAGCCTTTCCGCCATTGCCTCGACCGATTTGTCACTGTTGCGCAACAGTTTGGCCGCCTCGATCTTGAATTCTCGTGTAGTTCCGTCTTGTACTCATTGGTGCCTCCGTTTTGATTTTGTGTGAGTTTATCTCTTATCTCTCTGTCCATCAAAACGGGGCTGGCTCAACCTCAGAGCGCGTATAAATCTAGACAGCAGTATCTGGATTTTTGTAATACTCTGGTGAAAGGGATAGCTGAAAAAATAGAGTTTTTGCCTTATGAAGTG
>RFJF01000917.1 GCA_003695455.1 Chloroflexota bacterium | reverse complement strand
GGATATGCCGATGGTATAATTTTTTAGTTAAATCATTCACTTTGACACGCATTATTGAATTCTCACCGGTAACGCAGGCCTTTAACAAGGAATAAAACGACGCCTTGAAAGGCTACAGGATTTTCCGGCACCGCGTATGGCACAAAAAAAAGTCATCATTATTGATGACGATCAGATGACCTGCAACTTGATAGAAACTTTTCTTCGGCTTGAGAATTTTGAAACGGCGTCATTCAACCAAATTGAGGCTGAAGGAATTATCCCTGTTCTGGAACGGGAAAAGCCCGATATTATCTTTTTGGATTTTCACCTGGGGTCAAATGAAACCCTGCAATATGTCACGGCCATTCGAGAAGACCCCACCTGGAACCATTTACCAATTATCATGACCTCTGCCATTGATTACAATAAAATTTGTCGCGATGCCGGAGCCAATGACTTTATTGTGAAACCTTTTAACTGGGAAGAAGTGACTCAACATATCAACCTGTTGCTGTCTGACTCCGCCAGCCAAGAGGCTTCATAACGCACCAATACACACCAACTGAGAGGTTACAATCGTGGCCCGAAAACGGCGCAGCAACCGCACCAACACGCAATGGTACAAAGCCGACTTGCATATTCACACCCCCGCATCCAGTGATTACCACGAACCCTATGTTTCAAATCTGGATATCCTGCAAACGGCAGAAAACCGTGGGTTAGATATCATTGCCTTTACAGACCACAACACGGTTTCCGGTATCAAAAAATTACGCCGGGAGCTGGAAGAACTACAACTGCTGGAAGAACTCAAACGTATTCACCCCGACGAACAGATTAGGCTGGACGAATTCAGGCGTTTGCTCAATAATATTCTGTTGCTGCCCGGTTTTGAACTGACCGCAACACTGGGCTTCCACATTTTGGGGATTTTTCCGCCTGCCACCACCCTGCGAGAGTTGGAACACATTTTGCTCAACCTGCGTGTTCCGGCCGACAAACTTGATGTGGGCGCCACCGAGGTAGGCGCCACGGTTGATGTACTCACCGCCTACCGGATTATTAATGAAGCCGGCGGGCTGGCTATTGCCGCCCACGCCAATTCATCGCACGGGGTGGCAATGCAGGGCTTTAACTTTGGCGGGCAAACCAAAATTTCTTACACCCAGGATTCCAACCTGCACGCGCTGGAAGTGACCGACCTGGAAAGCAAACGCCGCAGAACCACCGCCAACTTTTTCAACGGCTCCAAACCGGAATACCCGCGCCGGATGCACTGCATTCAGGGGTCAGACGCGCACCGGCTGGCCCGCGATCCGCACGAAAAAAACCGGCTGGGCATTGGCGACCGAATTACAGAATTCAACCTGCCCGAACGCAGCTTTGAGGCGCTCAAAGCCCTCTTTCTCAGCAACGATTTTTCCCGCTCACGCCCGTTCAGAGCCGCACAATCTCCCTTTGACCACGTGCAGGAAGCGCGCAAAGAGGGCAACAACATTGTGCAGTCTTTTCACCCGTCAATGACCCAGCGCGGCGGCCACCTGTACGCCGTACTGTGCGATATTTGCGCCTTTGCCAACACCAACGGCGGCACAATCTTTGTGGGCCTGTCTGAAGACCCCAAAAAACCGGTGACAGGCGTGCCAAAACCGCAGGAAGCCATCAAAACCATTAAAAATGATGTTGAAAAGCGAATCACGCCACCGCTTGAAATTGAAATTGACCAGCATTTGACCCAAGGCAAAAAAGTGCTGCAAATATCGGTGCCGGTTGGCGAGAATTCGCCGTACGTGGTGGATGATTACAAAATTTACGTCCGCGATGAAACAGACACCAACCTGGCCGTGCGCGATGAAATTGTGGCCCTGGTAAAACGGAGTCTCATCAGCCAGGAGACAGTTGAACCGCCCCCGGCGGCCGAGACCCCCGTCACAGAAAATTCTGCGCCGCCACCGCCCGAGGATGATTCGCCGCCGGAGCCAAAAACCGGGGTAGAAATAATCATGTCTGAAGCCCGAAAAGGGAAAAATTACTACAGCCTGCGAGACCTGCGCAACGGCAACATTGTACACAACGTTACGCGCCAGTCGGCCAGAAAATTATGGCAGTACGCCCTGACCCAGCACGAAACCAACGCTGTGGTGGCCGATAAAGTTGAATGGGTGGGCGATATTGGCCTGTGGAAAAAATACAATCGCGGCGGGCAAACCCGGTATGATTTGGTTAAACGGGACGCCGACCAACAGATTCACGTCTATTACGGCGTAACTGAAAACGGCATCCACGGCCCGTGGCTCAGCCTGATTGACGACATCAACGAAAACGGGAGTTAGCCACATGCCCACGGCTGTTAAAGTTGGAATATTAACCATCAGCGACCGGGGCGCAGCCGGGCTGTACCCGGACAAAAGCGGCCCGGTTATCCACCAGATTATCACAGAACAACTGGGAGCCACGGTTGCCCGCACCGCCATCATTCCGGATGATTTTGAAACCATCAAATCAACACTGATTGCGTGGGCAGAAGAAGACAACCTCAATCTGATTTTGACCAGCGGCGGTACCGGTTTTGCCCCCCGCGACGTAACCCCGGAAGCCACCAAACAGGTTATCCACAGAGAAACACCCGGACTGGTGCTGGCTATGCTGCAACGCAGTTTGGCGGTTACGCCGCACGCCATGCTATCGCGTATGGCGGCCGGAATCCGGGGTGAAACCCTCATTGTTAATCTGCCGGGCAGCCCCAAAGCCGCCCGCGAAAACCTGGAAACCATTTTGCCGGCTCTGCCACACGCGTTAGAACTGCTGGCCAACGACCCCAACGCAGAAAAGAGTCACTAACTTTTTGAATTACACCCAAAGTCATTACACTTACTCGCAGGGAGAATACAATGAGCGCAAATTGCATCTTTTGCAAAATTGCCGCCGGTAAATTTGGCGGCCCGCCGGTTTATCAGGATGAAGATGTAACCGCCTTCAGAGACATCAACCCGCAGGCACCCAGACATCTGCTGCTGATTCCCAATAAACACATTGCGTCTGTCAGTGAGGCCTCGGCAGACGACCAGGCGTTGCTGGGCAAATTGATGCTGACCGCCGCCCAAATTGCCAAACAGGAAGGCATTGACGATAATGGTTACCGGTTGGTCATCAACTCGGGCGCCCACGGTGGGCAAACCGTGTTTCACCTGCATGTTCACATTTTGGGCGGCAGAAAAATGACCTGGCCGCCCGGATAAATTACGGCAAAAACCGCCGCACGGGCCAATTTTCAGTTTTCAGCATGTTGCAAAATGGCAATCTATCTCACGCGCTCCGGGTTGAGAATTTGCCATTTTCATTTTAGTCATTAAATCTTTCAGGGAAGAATACCAATAATGAGC
>RFJF01000916.1 GCA_003695455.1 Chloroflexota bacterium | reverse complement strand
GCGGTAAATCGCCGTTAACCGGCGCCATTGCCAGCGGCGAGGCCGGCGGCTGGTGGGGCCACGAATTCAAACGCACCGGCTTTGACGCGCTGGTGATTCGCGGGCAGGCCAAGACTCCGGTGTACCTGTGGATTCACAACCAACAGGTCGAAATTCGGCCGGCGGACCATTTGTGGGGCATGTTGACCGCCCCCACGGAGTCCGCCATCCGTCAGGAATTGGGCGACCAAAAAGTGCGGGTGGCCCAGATTGGGCCGTCCGGCGAAAACCGGGTACTGTACGCGGCCGTCATGCACGACATCAACCGGGCCGCGGGCCGGGCCGGACTGGGCGCGCTGATGGGCTCCAAAAATTTAAAGGCGGTCGCCGTTCGCGGCACGCAGAACGTGCCGGTGGGCAAACGCGCAGAAGTCACCGGGGTTGCCAAATGGCTGGGCGCCAACTACAAACAACTGATGGCCGGTTTTGTCAAGGATATGGGCCGCGGCACGCAGGACAATTATATGGGGCTGTCGTACGTCGGCGGCCTGCCCACCAAAAACTTTGGCGAACCCATTTACGACCACCCGGAGAATATGAGCGGTGAGCGCAACTACGAAATGTACTACAAAGACCGCGATACCTGCCAGGCCTGTCCGGTCTGGTGCAAACAGGTCTTTGAAAATGAAGATGAAGACCCCAACCGCAGGTTGGACCCGGTGTACGGCGGCGCAGAATACGAAGGCATGGGCGCGCTGGGCGCGTACTGCGGCGTAGAAGAAGACAACCTGGCCGTGCTCAAAGCCAACGAACTGTGCAACGCCTACGGCCTCGATGCCATTTCTACCGGCTGCGCCATTGCTTTTGCGATGGAATGTTTTGAAAACGGCATCATCACCACCCAGGATACCGGCGGGCTGGATTACAGTTGGGGCAACACTAACACCCTGCTCAAATCCGTTGAAATGATTACCCGCCGGGAAGGTTTTGGCAACATTCTGGCCGATGGCGTGTACCGTATGCACCTCCGCTTTGGCCCGGAATCTGAACCGTTCGACATTACGGTGAAGGGGTTGGAAATGGCCATGCATGAGCCGCGTCTCAAGTTTGGGTTGGGCCTGGGCTACGCCGTGGCTCCGGTGGGCGCAGACCATATGATGAACATCCACGATACCGCCTACACCAGCGAAGGGCGCGCGCTCAATCGCATCAACTCCATTCGGCCCGAGGGCGAAAAAATCGGCCCGGTTCCGGCCACAGATTTGGGTGAAAACAAGGTGCAGATTTTTGTGCAGGATGTCAACTGGAACCATTTTCAAGATTGCGCCGTAACCTGCCGCTTTTACCCCTACGATTACCAACAACTGGCAACGGCCTTGTCCGGCGCAACCGGCGTAGAGTTCACCGCCCAGGATGTGCTGGACGTGGGCGCGCGGGCGCAAACGCTGTCGCGGCTGTTTAACCTGCGCGAAGGCTTTACCGCCGAAGATGACAAACTGCCCAAACGGGTGATGAAAGCCTTTACCCGCGGCCCGCTGGCCGGCAATGAAATTACCGATGAGGCGCTGGCCTGGGCCAAACGCCGCTACTACGAGCTGATGAACTGGGACCCGGAAACCGCCGTACCCACCGCAGCATGTTTGCAGGCGTTGGCGCTGGACAAACTGCCGGCCTTTGAAGCACTGGAGACAACCGGCCCATGAGCACCGAAATTCAAATTGACGGGCCGCGCTTTCTCATCAACGGCCGTCCCACGTACCGGGGTGTATCCTGGCGGGGCAAGTCCATCGAGGGGTTGCTGATGAACAGCCGCATGATTCAGGCTGTTTTTGATGATGAAAACCCCCAAACCGCCCGCCACTGGCGCTACCCCGATACAGGCGTGTGGGACCCCGACCGCAACACCCGCGAGTTTTGCGCGGCCCTGCCCCTGTACCGGCAGTACGGCCTGCTGGCGGTAACCGTCGGTTTGCAGGGCGGCGGCTCCATTTACGCCCCGGACGTGTACAACCACTACCTCAGCAGCGCCTTTGCCCCGGACGGCGCGCTCAAGCCGGCCTGGTTCAACCGCCTGCGCCGGGTGTTGCAGGCCGCCGACAAGGCCGGAATGGTGGTGATTGTCAACTTTTTCTACTGGAAGCAGGCTCGCCGCTTTGAAAACGATACCGCCATCCGGCGGGCCACCGCACAAGCCGCCGAGTGGCTGCTGCAAACCGGCCACAAAAACATTCTGGTTGACGTGATGAACGAGGTGCAAAAAGGCAGCGGCCTGCTTGATTCCGAGAATATTCACCGGCTGATTGAAATTGTGCAGCAAACCACGCTCAACGGCCGGCGGCTGCTGGTGGGAACCAGCATCCACCCCGAAAATTCCTTCCCCGGCGGGCGGTGGGAGGACATGCAGGATTTTCACCTGCCGCACGGCAACCACAGCAATGCAACCGAACTGCGGCGCTTGCTGCAAACACTCAAATCCTCCGAAACCCAACGCAAAAATCCCCGGCCCATTCTGATTAACGAAGATTCAACCCACCTGGAAAATTTTGAAGTTGCCGTGGATGAGTACGCCTCGTGGGGGTACTACTCGCAGGGATACGGCTGCGGCGGCACGGTTCAGCAGGGCCGGTTCAACTGGCTGGCCCACGGCCGCGAACCCCGCTATGCGGATTTAAGCGGCTACCAGACCCTGCCCATCAACTGGGGTATCAACACCCCCATGAAAAAAGAATTTTTCAACCGGCTTAAAGCCATTACCCAGGGAGACTAACATGACCAACACACTTAATTGGGGAATAATTTCAACCGCCCATATCAACAGACGGCTCATCCCCCCCATCAAAAAATCCGGGCGCTCAACGCTGGTGGGCGTTGCCAGCCGCGGGCCGGCAAAAGCGCAGGCCTACGCCGCCGAGTGGGGTATTCCCCGCGCCTTTGGTAGTTACCAGGAATTACTGGACTCACCGGACATTAACGCCGTCTATATTCCTCTGCCCAACAATATGCACCACGAGTGGGCCATTAAGGCGGCGCAGGCGGGCAAGCACATTCTGTGCGAAAAACCGCTGGCGCTGAGCGTGGCCGAGGTGGATGACATGGCGCAGGCGGCGCAGGACAACAACGTGGTTTTGCTGGAAGCCTTCCAGTACCGGATGCACCCGCAAATTGCCGCTCTGCAAAAAACCCTCGGCGAGGGTCTGATTGGCGAGGTCAAACATATCACCACCCGTTTCTCATTTGTGCTGGAAGATGAAACCAACATCCGGCTCATCAAGGAACTGGGCGGCGGCAGTTTGTGGGATCTGGGCTGCTACAACGTCAGTTTTTGCCAGGCCGTGGCGCAATCTGACCCGGTAGAGGTGTTTGCATGGCAAAAAACCACCGCCGCCGGGGTAGAAATTTCACTGTCCGGCCAGCTCAGGTATGAGAACGGAATTGTGGCCCATGTTCACTGCGGCTTTGACCGATCCTTCCGCATGAGCGCCACCATCGAAGGAACTACCGGCGACATTGACCTGTCCAGCCCATTTCTGCCGGATGTTGACGTGAATCCCAGCGGATTCAGCCACATTGTTGACCGGGTTGAAACCAGAATTGACACGCCGGTCAAAGACCCGTACCTGTGCGAAGTTGAAGCGCTTGAAGCCGCCGCTCTCGACGGTGTGCCCGCACCGTACACCCTGGCCCACAGCCGGGGCAACATTGCCACCATTGTTGCCCTCTACCAATCGGCAGAACAGGGAAAACCGGTTGCAGTAGAATGAACAAATGATGATTAAATTTGGAATTGTAGAGTGGTGTCTGGATCGCCGTGGAATTGATTCCATTTACCGGGCGTCTGGTTTGGGATTGTCGTCCATCCAGCTTGAAGTGCCGGGCCGGGAACGGCTGCTTGCCCTCTCCAGTCCGGCGGTTCAGCGCGCTTATTTGCAGGCCGCCAAAGATACCGGCGTTGAAATAACGGGCCTGGGCCTCAACGTGGTGCTGCGTTTTGGAGGGATGACCGAGAATGCCGGCACGCCGGGCCAGACAAAATGTCTGGATATCATCAAACGCGGGGTAGATATTGCCGCCGCAATGGGGCTTGATTTGCTGTACATGCCCGCCTTTGCAGAGGCAGAAATGCAGACCGCCGCCGACATTGCGAATACCGCGGGGTTGTACCGGCAAGCCTGCCGGGCTGCGGAAGGCTCTGAGTTGTTGATTGGCACAGAAAATACGCTGGGTGTTGCGGATAACCTGCAACTCTTTGCGCTGGTTGACCACCCCAAATTGCGCCTGATGATTGATACCTTTAACCCCGTTTTGTGGGGACACCCAACATCTGGCCTGATAAAAAATCTGAGTCATCTGATGTGCCGGCAAGTTCACGTTAAAGATGGGGTGAACGGCGTTATGGGCAATGCCCCGTTGGATGCCGGTCAGGGTAAATTTTCCGATGCGGCGCAGGCATTACGGTCAATAAAATTCACAGGACATTTGTTGCTTGAAAATGAATACGAGCAGGATGTTGATGCAGGAGTAGCCCGTGACATCGCCGTACTTAAGCAATATTTCAACTAATCCGGCTGCGGAGTTTTCCAAAACAACGCGGATAACCAACACCGGCGCGTTAACATCGCACGGCAATCGCGTCGGACGCCGGGCCATCATTGAAATTCTTGAAGCCGGACTGCGCGCCGCAGACCCGTACTACAACGTGTTCAAACTGATGAAACTGGCCGGGCCGGACACGCTGGTCATCGGCAGCCCGGATTTTGAGCCGCCCGGCGACCCCCGTTCCGGCGAGGAAATCATTGATTTGTCCGAGGTGGGCCGCATTTTTGTGCTGGGCGCGGGCAAAGGCATCCAGCGCACGGCCAAAGCCATCGAAGAAATTCTGGGCGACCGGCTGACCGGTGGACACGTGATTGACAAACAGGGCACGCCGCTGATTCTGGACAACATCGAAGTGACCTTTGGCGCGCATCCGGTTCCCGACGAAGCGTGTGTCCGCGGCTGTGAGCGGATTCTGGAAATTTGCCGCAATTTGCGCCCGGATGACCTGGTATTTACCGTCGTCGGCAACGGAGTATCCTCACTGCTAACCCTGCCCGTTCCCCAGGTGAGCCTGGCCGATATCCAGCACATCACCTACCGGTTTCAAATTGAGCGCGGCGGGCCAACCCTCGACCTGATTCCCATCAGAAATCACCTGGACCGGATGAAGGGCGGCAAATTTTCGCGCTACATTCAGCCGGCGCGGGCTATCCATCTTGTGGCTTTTCTGCGCCCTTCGTACCGGGAACTGATGGAAGGCGAAATCTACCAGTGGCTTCACACCCTGCCGGATGTAACCACCTTTGCCGACGCCGTGAACAGTCTCAAAAAGTGGGAACTGTGGGACGAAACGCCGCCGGCTATCCGCGAGTTTTTCTGCCGGGCCGACCCCGCGCAGGAAACGCTCAAGGTGCCGGAGTTTGAAACCATGGACGCGCGGGTGTTCTGCATTTTGCCGGAACACCTGGGCATGGCCCCCACCGCCTGCAACAAAGCCGCCGAGCTTGGCTTTACCCCGCACCTGCTGTTTAACAACTACACCATGC
>RFJF01000915.1 GCA_003695455.1 Chloroflexota bacterium | reverse complement strand
TGCCAGATCAAACATTGCCGCCAGGTCACGGGGATCGCTTTTGCGGTGCCGCATAGTTGTCTGGCAGCGTGCCAGTTTTACCTGGTATGGGTTAAAATGCCGGTATTTAAACACCGGCGCACATTCTGCCGCCGCGTAACCGGCAATGAATTGCCGCAACATTCTGGCCCACGGCTCGTGGTACACGCTGCACGGCTCGTGGCCAAAAAGCACCAGTCCGGGGCGGTACTGTTCAATCAGCGTGTGAACTATCGTCTGAAATTCAAGCATTCCGTTTCTGTTTGCCGGCAACCGCCGCGGCCAAACAAGTTGCCGGCCGGCAGCGGTGGTTACTGAAACCCAGTGCAGATTCTTGCCAATATCCAGCAAGACCACCATCACCCGCTCAGGGCCATACCGGCTTATACACCGCCTGAAAGCGGCAATCTGCTCCGCAAAGTGACTCTCCAGATTGTGCAAACGATGTTCCGGGTTAAATATCGGGGCGGTCATAATATCCTCATTGTTTCATCACTACAAGCAGCCAAAACAAAAATCTCCAATCAACAGCATTCTGGGGCAGGTAGTAACCAATGGGCTAATACTTTTCCCTGAATATTTAGGCCGGTGGGCAATAGACGGCGGGGGCTTGCTCGCTTATAATGAGATTAGTAACAAGGGTTATAAAATATTAATGGCAAAACTCTGTTGTGTGGAGCAGCATTATGGGATTTTTCTCACCTTCATCGCCAACAATGGTCAGCGCCTCACTGACGTATCTGGAAACAACACCCCGGCGGGCATTGGTACTGTTTATGATGCGCTGGTACGCTGTGATTTTTGGATGCATGGTCACTCTGATTATGGCTATTGGGGCATGGCACTACGCGCCTGCATTTGCGGTACTGTGGGTAATTTTGTACTGGATATATTACGTCTTGAGAATCAGGATGCAGGAGCAGGCCATTTTTGGCCTTTCATATAAATCAATCTGGTTTCATTTTTGGCGCGCCCTGCTGGTGTTGGGCGGTATCACAAGTTTTGTGGGCTATCTTTATCTGCAAACAGATTATCTGGTTGAACACCACACAGACCCGGTTTTGTGGCTGCTCTTTGTATTGCCGGTTTTCATCATCAGCCAGCGCAGCAATCTCAAACTGTTGCTGGTGACCATTGCCATTACCGCATTTGTTCTGGGTGCACTTACCTTTGTGGCAATCCCAAACCATACCGCTGAATTCTGGCGAGACACCGGCATTAAATTGCTTTGGCTTGTGTTGCTGCCCATTATGCTACACGTGCTAATTCAATTTGTGAGTGACTGGTACACCATCACCCGAATTCTGTATGACATTGAACAGAAAATTGTCCAGTTTCGTTCGATTTCCGAGGAGCCCCGCTTGTGGGAAACCGTTGTTGAACTTGTTTCAGAGGCGTTTAATTACCCGTACGTCAATATCTTTTTTCTGCAACCCGATGGCAAACTTCGCTGTGTGGCAGGCTCCGGCACCAACGGTAAATCGCTGGCACAGAAGAAATATCCGGTACAGTCCGGGCAGGGTATTGTTGGGCATGTGCTCGAAACCCAAACAATGTACATGTCAAACTACGTAAAAAGAGACCCACATTACGTTGCTCACCCTGATTTTCCCAAAACACAGGCCGAGTTGGCCGTTCCCATCAAACTTGACGGCCAAATACTTGGCATTTTAGATATTCAGGCCTGCCAATCCGGCATATTTTTGCATCAGGACCGTGAAGTAATGGATGTTATGTCCGGATATTTGGGGGTTGTGCTTGACAACTTGCGGTTAATGCGCTCCCGGCAGCGGGTAGACAAGATTGTTGCGTCCATTGCGCGGCGTTTTCTATCCCAGTCAGAATTAACCTACACCCTGGATGAAATTGCAGAAGCTGCATGTGAGGAGCTGTTTGCCGATGTTGTGGTGTTATATGAATACAACCCGCTAATCAACAAAATTGTGGGGCCGTCCCATGCCGGCAAGTTAAATGACGAAGCGCTTTTTGGCGCGTCTGCCTTTGAACCGGACAGCATTGTGCAGCGGTTACTGCTGGTTGCCGACCGGGATTATTTTCAGGAAACCGTCCATGAAATTGCGGGCGAACGTACCACTGCGGATAACATTGATTCTGGCACAATTTCAGGTGCAGCCACGTTTGTAGAACGAGAAAAGATAAAATCGCGAGCCATTCTCCGCTTACGGGCCGATAACGATTGCGTAGGTCTGATG
>RFJF01000914.1 GCA_003695455.1 Chloroflexota bacterium | reverse complement strand
CTTTCAAAGCGTTGCGGGTAATGGCCCAACTCGAAGGGTTATCAATGGAACCGGCAGCGGCCGTGGCTTGCGCCGGGTTAACCAAAATGATGCGGGAAAAAATTATCGGCCCCGATGAAACCGTGGTCATCAACGCATCCGGGCACACCTTCCCCATTGAAAAACAAATTCTTGAAACCGAAAGCGTGAAAAGTCACATTCGGGTGCAAAATCTGGCACAACACGAAGTAGAAGGGGGCGACCACAACGGCAGCCTGCGCCAGGAAGGGCTGCTCACGGCGCTGGCCCGGCTGGATGAGCGGGTACAGAGCATTGCCATTATTGAAGACGAACCCGACGCCCGGATTTTGCTGCGCAGAATTTTACAACACAAACGTAAATACATCATCCACGAAGCCGCCGACGGGGCCGGCGGGATTGCGCTCATTCGCGCTGAAAAACCGGACCTGGTACTGCTGGATTTGATGATGCCCGGAGTTGATGGGTTTGACGTGCTGGATACAATAAAATCAGATGAATCGCTGCACAACATTCCGGTGATTGTAATTACCGCCAAAGACCTGAGCAAAGAAGACCGCAAACGGCTGTCGGGGCGGGTTGAATCGCTGTTGCAAAAAGGCACATTCATGGAAGACGAGCTTTTTGACAGCATCAGCGATGTGCTCAAGTAATCAAATTTCACAACACTTACTTACCTGAATTGCAGCCACGGAGAAATGCCTTGCAAAAGGGTACCGCCACAACGCCTGCCCAAATTTTATATATTGACGATGACCCGGCCAACCGCACGCTGGTAAGCCGGGTTCTTTCCGGCTACCAATTTCAGGTAATCGAGGCCAACACCGGAATTGAAGGGCTGCAAATTGCGCGCAAAAACCACCCGGACCT
The DNA here is from genome assembly GCA_003695455.1 of Chloroflexota bacterium. Taxonomy (GTDB): domain Bacteria; phylum Chloroflexota; class Anaerolineae; order 4572-78; family J111; genus J095. The sequence goes on along the minus strand of RFJF01000914.1, from coordinate 1,362 downwards.
GATTTTGATGGATATTAACATGCCCGGGCTTGATGGACACGAAACCACCACACGTATGCGCTCGGTGCCGGGGTTGCAACATGTGCCCATTGTAGCCATAACGGCCAACATCACCACCGGCGCGCAGCAAATGGCGCTGGCTGCCGGCTGTGATGGCTACATCCCCAAACCCATTGACATTGATGTATTTCCTCACCAGGTTATTGCTTACCTTGAAGGCCAGCGCGACAATATTTCGGCGGATGAAAAACAGCGGTATCTGGGCAAATACAGCCAGCGGCTGGTTGAACGGCTTGAAAACAAAATTATGGCGCTGGAAGAGGTCAACCGGCGGCTGCAAAAAATTGACAAACTTAAAGCCGATTTCATTACCCGCGCCGCCCATGAACTGCGAACACCCATCACCCTGGTCAACGGTTACGCCCGCCTGTTAAATGTGACCGCCCGCGATACCGGCTCCGGCCACATTGACAGCGACAACATTGTTGAGCTGTCCGGCAGAATTTACCAGTCTGTCAACCGGCTCAATGAAGTGGTCAACGATATTTTGAACATTTCGCTGATTGAATCCAACGAAATGCAGCTGGAATATGACCCGGTCAATCTTGAAACGGTTATCTCATCGGCCTTAAAAGAACTGGCCCCCCAAAAAAACAGCCGCAACCTGAAAATTGAAACTGAAGGTTTGGGCCAACTCCCGCCCGTGCCGGGAGACGCCCCCCGCTTGCAACAGGTTTTCTGGAACATCCTCAGCAATGCCGTTAAATTTACCCCGGACAACGGCACAATTTTGGTGCGCGGCTGGGTCTCGCCGCCAGGCGGAAACGCCGAAAATGAAGGCTTGCCGGTACCCGGCCAACCGCTGGAACAGGGCGGCGTAATTGTGATGATTCAAGACTCCGGCATTGGCATAGACACTGCAGAGCAGCAGGAAATTTTTGGGCAATTTTACGTGGTTGATGATGCCGCCTACCACAGCAGCAGCAAAACCGCCTACCGCGGTGGCGGCATGGGGCTGGGATTGCCCATTGCCCGCGGTATTGTTGAAGCCCACGGCGGCCGCATTTGGGTTGAAAGCCGCGGCCGGGATTTGAACACTCTGCCCGGCACCACCTTTTACGTGCTGCTCCCGCTTGACATCCTGCCGTCTTAAACTCGTTTTACATAATAGATGCGTTTGCCCCGGAATAAAATTTGACCGGTAGTGTCAGCTATGTTATACTACCGGTCGTTGTTAATTGAATAGGCATAGCTTTTCAGAATACTAAATAATTCAATTTTTGCTCTGGAAAAATTTGCCGAGGTAGCTCAGTTGGTAGAGCATTTGACTGAAAATCAAAGGGTCCCCAGTTCAAGTCTGGG
>RFJF01000913.1 GCA_003695455.1 Chloroflexota bacterium | reverse complement strand
CCACACTCACCCAACTCCAAAAACTCCACTAACTCTACTCACTCCACTAACTCTACGCGCTCAACGCCACAAATTCATCCACGTCAGACAGCACGCGCTCCACGGCGGTTTCCCAGAAATCGGGGCGGGTCAGGTCGACGCCCAGATGGGTGCGAGCCAGTTCCTCGGTGGTCATGCGGCCCGTATCGCGCAACAGGGCGATGTATTTGTCTTTAAAGGCCGGACCTTCATCGCTGGCGCGGGCGTACACGCCGTTGCTGAACAGAAAACCGAGGGTGTAGGGGAAGTTGTAAAACGGCGCGGCGGTAATGTAAAAATGCAGTTTTGAGGCCCAAAACAGCGGGTGGTACACCGACAGCCCGCCTTTGAAGGCGGTTCGCTGGGCCTGCTCCATCAGCGCGTTCAGTTCATCCACGCTGAGCGGGTTTTTGGCGCGTTCGCGGAAAAAGGCGGTTTCAAACTCAAAGCGGCTGCGGATGTCCATAAAAAAGGAGATGGCGTCATCCAGTTTGGCAGCCAAAATTGCCAGCTTTTCGGTGTTGGTGGCGGCGGCCTGATAAGCGGCGTTGCGAACGACGGTTTCGTTGAAGGTGCTGGCGGTTTCGGCCACGCCCATGGTGTAACGGCGCGCGCCTGCCGGCAAATCCCACATGACCCAACTGTGATAGGCGTGCCCCAGTTCGTGGGCCAGAGTCATCAGCCCGTTGAGACTGCCGGTGAACGTCATAAAAATGCGAGATTGCTTGCTCAGCGGAAAGCCGGTGCAAAAGCCGCCGGCCCGCTTGCCGGGCCGGTCTTCGGCCTCAACCCAGCGGTTGTCAACGGCCATCCGGCTGAATTCGGCGATGTGCGGATTGAAGCGACGCAGATTTTCCACGGCAAAATCGGCGGCTTCCGGGTAGGTGAAAGTGCGACTGGTTTGCCCCACCGGCGCGTACATATCGAACCAGGCCAGCTTGTCCGCGCCCAGCAGGCGGGCTTTGGCCGCCAGATAATCAAGTAATTTGCCGCTTTTGGCGTCAATGGCGGCCCACATTGCCTCTAACGTGGCGGCGCTGATGCGGTTATCCATCAGCGGCTCTTTGAGCACGCTGTCCCAGCCGCGATGTTTGTATAGCGCCAGCCGGAAACCGGCCTGGTTATTGAGCGCGGCGGCGCACGGTTTGGCAATGTCGGCCCACGTCTGCTCAAACAATTCAAAGGCGGCCTGCCGCACGGCGCGGTCGGGGTCGTCAAACATTTTTGATTGCAACTGCCCCAGCGACATTGTTTTGCCCGCAAATTCCACCTGCGGCTCACCGCTGAGAATGCCGTACAACCGGTCCCAGCCGTGGTAGCCGTCGGCGGCCAAATCATTGACCAGCGCCTCCATTTCCGGAGCCATTTTCTGGCGGGCCTCGTCCCGTTCTTCATTCAGGTGGAAGGCCACGGCATTCAGCGGCGGCTTTGCCAGCAGGGCGTTCCAGGCGGCGTCCGGCTGTTGGGCAAACGCGGCACGATGCCGCGTCCACAGGGTAGCCAGCCGGGCGCTCATCTGGTCGGTTCCGGCGTCAAGTTGCAAGGCTTTTTCATCCGTCACATCCTGCGAGACGAGACAGCCCACAAATGAACCCACCTGCCGCAGGCGCTCGCCCAAATTGTACAGGGTTTGAATAGCCGCCACCCAGTCCGCCTCCGTCTCCGGCGAGAGCGGGCCGGGCAAGCCAGCGGCTTCGGCGGCGGTAAAATCGGCGTCTAATCGGGCCAGAAAATCGGCCAGCTCCGGCGAGCGGCTGCCGCCGGGAAAAATGGCGTCAAGATTCCAGGTTTCTTTCACAGTCACTGTGGGTTCCTTTCAGTTACAGGAGTCAGGAGTCTGGGCGGGAGTCGGGAATCAGGGGTTTGATAACCTGCTAACTATTCCTTACTCCTTACTCCCTACTCCGTATTCCCCGCCTCCAAAGTTTCTGTGAGATTGTAAACCCGGTGCGGGGGATGTCAAAAAAAGAGGCGGCTGCCGGTTTCAAAATCGGTGCGAAATATGGTACACTCAAGCCACCAACACTTTTTCAGGTGATGATGCACCATGCCCACTTGCAGAGAATGTCACGGCTCCGGCAAAGTCAAAATCAAAACCGAAATTACCACCCGCTGCCCTGATTGCGACGGCTCAAAGCTGCTGCCCGACGGCTCGGCCTGCGAGCGCTGCAACAAATGGGGAGAAATCGGCACCGGCGAATTTGAGGTGGAAGAAAAGTTGTGTACCACCTGCTGGGGCAGCGGCAAAGTCAGCGAGCAATCGCTGACGGTCTGGTTCCTCATTCGGGTCATTCCCACCACCCTGCTGGTGCTGGGGCTGGGCGGCGCGCTTATCTGGGGCGTGTGGCAATTTGTGGGCAATCCCGGCATCACGGCGGCGGCCATCATTGCCGTGTTTGGATTGTGGGGGGCGCTGATGAACCGCTTCACCACCCAAATGCCGGACATCGGCGAAATCTCTCCGACCAACTGGTTTCTGAGCCGGGCCATCCCCACCACGCTCACCGCACTGGCCGTGGGCGGGGCGGCGGTGTGGATCACGTGGGTTTACCTGCAAAATCTACCACTGGTCGCCATCGTTGGGTTGGCGGCGGTGGCCATGTGGGCGGCAATTATGTACTACTACATCATTCGCCTGCCGGAATGAAACGTCACTTGTCATTGGCCACTGGTCATTCGCCATTCACACTTCGCCATTATTTTATCCTTTCGCCTTTCACCTTCATCCTTTTGTGGCTGTCTGCCTGCGCTCCCGCCGATCCCCCCGCCCAACTCTACCTGCTGGATGTGAGCGACCTCGCCCTCAACCACACCGAGTACTGCATCGGGCTGACCGGCAGCGCGGACGGCTGCGACGAGACCAGCCCCCCGCCCGCCGGCAAAACGCACGCAGATTTGCTGCGCGACTACGATACGCTCATTTTCCTGACCTCGTTACAGGGAATTGTGAACCGCGATGCGCCCCGCCTCTACCTGTTGGGCGACCACCGGCGCGGCGGCGCGCCCGGCGTGGATGAATTCTGGCTGAACGTTTACCGCGAGCCGGAACGCCCCTACGGCTGGTTGGCCGATACCAAAATCATCGAGCTGGAAAGCTGGACCGACGCGCTGGATTTGTTTGCCGCCGATTTAAACGGCAGCGTGGTCTGGGACCCCGCTGTGCCGGCTACGCTCAATGTTGCCACCACCATCGCCGGGGTAGAAAATCTGGCGGTGCTGCGCGACGGCAGCGACATTGCCGCCGAGGTGACGGCCCGCCTGCCGGTGCGCCAATCGCTGGCGGGGCTGTTCCGGCCCGATGCCGCCACCCTGCCCGGCAGCGACACCCCCTCCAGCGGTTCGCCCAAAACCGACGCCTACCTGTGGGCCGCAGAAAATTATCTGGATACCGGTCAGGCCAACGCCCAATTTCTGGCCTACCTGCTCGATGGCTGGCCCGCGCACCAGTACGCCGCCGGGCGAATGACTCGCGGCGGAGTGTACGCGCTGGAACGGGACTACGTGATTCAACAGCGCGGCTTTGCCTTCGACCTCTCGCCGTGGCCCAACGAGCGTCCCAACGACGACCCCCACCAGCCGCGCGGCGCAGACGCCGCTGCATTCCAGCGGATTCTCGACTCGGCGCAGGCGCAGGCCGCGGGCGGGCTTATCAAAATCTGGGGCTTCATTCCCTGGTACCAAAAATACTCAACCCACGTGGGCGGCGAGCATCTGCCCACCGCCGGCGAGTGGGAAAGCACGTGGCGCTTCTCGCAGGCGGGCGGTTACTTGCAGGGCGGCGGCGGCGATGCCTTTGGCGTAGCCATGGCCAACGTATCGTTTCACAAATTTGGCCCACCGCCGGCCCACCGGGCCGCGCCCGCTCCCCCCACAGAAGACGACCTGATTGCTGCCGGATACCTCCTGCCTACCGGGCAAGTCAACCCGGAGCGCACGTTTGTCATGTTTTACGCCGGCGATTACGATTTGGCGCATCCGGTGCTGGCCCTGCTGGGCAGTTACGCCACCGCCGGCTGGCCCGATGCTCACCGGGGCGATGTGCCGCTGGCCTGGGGCTTCAACCCGGCGCTCACCGAGGATATTCCGGCGGTGATGAATTACCTGTACGCCACCGCCACCCCGCAGGATTATTTTGTGGCGGCCAACAGCGGTGCCGGCTACCTCAACCCGGACGCGCTCAGCCAGACCGCCCTGCTGCGCTGGCTGTGGCGCAGTGGCTGGGCTTACCGTAACTACGGTTACAATATTCAGGGATTTTTGCTGAACGGCAACGGCGCGCAAATTTCACAGCGGCGGCTGGATGCCTTCACCCTGATTGCGCCGCTGGGCATCCTCTCGCTGGAAAACCAGACCGATGAGCCGTGGCCCCGGTTGCAGCGCGGCACGCCCGTCAGCGCCATCCCCGCCGAATCCCCTGCCGGCACGCCGGACCTGGCCGCCGATTCGATTCACACCGTTTACCGCCGGGCCGTGCTGGAAGAAGGCCGCCCGCCGTTCCTCGCCATCCGGGCCGCGTTCCAGTCACCCACATTTTTGTGGGGCACGGCCAACCAACTGGCAAAATTTGAAGCCGAAGGCCGCTTCACCGATCTGGCAGGCCGGCCCGTTCACCCCGGCTACACCGTGGTTGATCCCTACACCTTTTTTGAACTCCTCCGCCGGCAACTCAATGAGCAATTACCAATTACCAATGAACAATGAACAAAAAATAACTCACCCGATTTACGATTTTGGATT
>RFJF01000912.1 GCA_003695455.1 Chloroflexota bacterium | reverse complement strand
TACATGGGCCGCGATGGCGACCGCTTTGAGGTGGTCTACCACGCCTACAGCATCAGCCAGCCGGAAAAGCCGGTACTCACCTTTAAAGCCCGCGCCCCGGAAGATGACCCCACCCTGCCGTCGCTGTACGGCCTGTGGAAAACCTGCTACCTGCAAGAACGTGAAATTTACGACCTGTACGGTATCAACTTTACCGGTCACCCCAACCTGAAGCGTATTTTGTTGTGGGATGATTTTCACGGCCACCCCATGCGCAAGGATTACGAAGAGCCATACTACGAAGATTATGTAAAACCCTTCCCCAGCCGCTGGCCGGGCGGCCACCACCAACGGGTTGAAACCAAAAACCCCTACAACAAAAATGTTACGTATCCGCTGGATTGGGATATTGACAACTGGAAGCCCGACGACTTTGAGGATTATCTTGAACGCGTGATTGAAGCGCGTGACATTCACACCGACACCGATTTTGAATCCGGGCGAATTGTCATCAACATGGGGCCGCAGCACCCCAGCACGCACGGTGTGTTCCGCATGGTCACCACGCTCGAGGGTGAAACCGTGGTTGATTTAGAGCCGGTGCTGGGCTACCTGCACCGCAACCACGAGAAAATCGGCGAGCGCAACACCTGGGTCATGAATATGCCGTTTACCGACCGGCTGGATTACTTTAACTCCATGCTTAACAACTGGGGCTACGCCCTGGCCGTTGAAAAGCTGGCCGGTATTGAGGTGCCGGAACGGGCCGAATATATTCGCGTGATTGTGGGCGAAATGAACCGGGTCTTCAGCCATCTGTCACTGCTGGGCTTTTTGATGAACGACCTGGGCGCGCTGGCAACACCGCTGTTTTACGCCTTTGAAGCCCGCGAGCGTGTGCTGGATTTGTTCGAGGAACTCAGCGGCTCGCGGATGATGTGCAACTACTTCCGCTTTGGCGGCGTAGCGTATGATTTATCAGACGACTGGCTGAATCGGGCGCAAATTGTAAGCCAAACTATGGCCCAGGCGCTGGATGAAATGGACGGCCTGATGACCGGCAACGAGATTGTCCTCTCTCGCACCAAAGGCATCTCTTACGTGCCGCCCGAAGTGCTGATTAACCACGGCGTGACCGGCCCCATATTACGGGCCGCCGGAGTCAACTACGATATTCGCCGGGTTGAACCCTACAGCATTTACGACCGCTTTGATTTTAACATTCCCGTGCAGCAAGAAGGCGACCTGTTTGCCCGCTTCTACCAACGCCTGCTGGAAGGGCGAGAAAGCCTTAAAATTCTGGACCAGGCCTTTAAAGGTATCACAGATACCCAACCCGGCGACATTCTCGGCGGCAAAAAAGGATACATCTTCCGCGTGCCGGCCGGCGAATCTTACGCCCGCATTGAACACTCAAAAGGTGAGCTGGGCTACTATGTGGTCAGCAACAAATCAGACAACCCGTGGCGTTACCGGGTTCGCTCACCTTCCTTCATTAACCTGAATGCGTTACGCGATATGTGTATTGGCGGAAAAGTGGCCGACGCCATTGTGGCGCTGGGCGCCACCGACATTGTTTTAGGGGAGGTTGATCGCTAATGTTTGGATTAGGCATCGTCAAAGGTTTGGGGATAACCCTCAAACACTTTGTCAATACATTTGTTGATGATCTGAAATACTTCCCCGGCGGCAGCGCCACCAGCCAGGAAGCCTTTGCCAGACGGCAGGGACCGGGGCCCGGCCCGGGTTTGTTCACGGTAGAATATCCGGAAATGAAGTTGAAAATTCCGGAAAATTATCGTTTTGTGCCTTTTTTGGTTACAGAATATGATGTACCCCCGGACGCCACAGATTACGTACTTGATGAGGCCAAAGCGGCCAACCGCTGCACCAGTTGCGGAATTTGCGCCAAAGTCTGCCCCCCGCAATGCATCTGGATTGTGCGCACCAACGATCCCAAAACCGGCAAGCCAATCCCGCAACCCGCCGAGTTCTACATTGACACCGACATCTGCATGAATTGCGGCTACTGCGCCGAATTCTGCCCGTTCGACGCCATCAAAATGGACCACGATTTTGAAATTGCCGATTACAACCGGGAAGTTGACCACATTCACAACCTGGAACGGCTGCTCAAACCGGTCAGCTACTACGCCAAAATCCGCCCCACCTGGTACGCTCAGGAGCAGGAAGCCCGCCGTCGCGAGGCCGAAGAGAAAAAACGCAAAGAGGAAGAGAAGAAACGCAAGCTCGCCGAAAAGGCCGCAGCCAAGGCCGCCGCAGCCAAAGCTGCCGGCAGCAGCCAAGCCGCAGCCAAGCCGGCCGGCGGCAAGCGTTCGCCGGAAGAAATCAAGGCCCAACGCGAAGCCATGATGGCCAAACGGGCCGCCAAAAAAGCGGCGCAGGAATCCGGCGCGGCCCCCGAAGCCGAAGCCAAACCGGCCAAACCCAAACGTACGCCGGAAGAAATCAAGGCCCAGCGCGAAGCCATGATGAAAAAGCGTGCTGAGCGCCAGGCCAAAGCGGACAGTCAGTCTGAATAAAGCACCGGAATAATCCGGCACGCACCAGGCCCCCGAAGATTATCCCTTCGGGGGCTTTTTTGATTTTTTGCAACTGTTCAGCAGGGCAAAAAACAGAACGCGGATGATGCGGACAGAGCGGATACGTGCAGGCTTCTTTTAGGCTTCTTTTAAGGTTTGATTCAAACCCGGTAAGCTTCACCCCCTGTGTCCTGAAATTTAGAACACACCCCATTATTTTACAATTTTTCATTAACATAGCCCCCCTTGGGTTGACAAAGGGATAACAACCCTTATCTTGGTCAGAAACCCAAGGGGCAAAAAATGAGT
>RFJF01000911.1 GCA_003695455.1 Chloroflexota bacterium | reverse complement strand
GTTGATGGATAATCAACTTCACGAATGTCTGGTAGGCAGCAACACTGCCGTGTGCCAAACAGAAGACCCCACCGGCAAACTGCCGCCCAGCATCCGCAGCACCCGCATTGACAAAATTCTGGTGGTGGCCGATGACAGCGGCCACGCCCGCGAGGACAAGCAAACCAGCGCCCTTGAATTTGACAACGTGCTGAGCGATACCTACAAAATTACCACGTGGGAAACTTCTACCGACGGCAACCCGGATTTGGCCGAACTCCAGCAATACGACGCCGTCATCTGGACCACCGGCGATTACTGGGACGACAGCATTTCTGCCGAAAACGCCGAAACCCTGACTGCCTACATTGAAGCCGGCGGCAATCTCATCCTCTCCGGAGCCAGTATTGCCTTTGATTGGGACCACACCGACTTTCTGCAAAACATTGTTCACGCCGATTACCAAACCTTTGCCGAGCAGGCCGACATTGAACTGGCGCTGGAAGACCACCCCATTGCCCGTGATTTTGAACCCGGTACGGTGGTGGATTTTGTAGATACCCCCTCCGGCGAACCGCTGCTGCCCGATGTGGTTGCTCACACCGAAGATGCCCGCGTTATCTTTAAACGCGGCCCCGCCAGCGAGCAACCCGGTGCGGCAGCCGTGATTGCCTATGAAGATGACCGGTCAAAAATTGCCTACTACGCCTTTCCAATCTACCTGCTCCCCGTTGAAACCCAATCACTACTGGTAAACAACACCGTTGACTGGTTCAGCCGCAAACCGCTGGACCTGCCCAACAAAGACGAATTTGAGCCGTTTGCCGCCGACGAAGACACCTCGGCCCAAGAAAAGCCCCAGGATACAGAAAACGGCAACGGTGAAAATGGCGATCAAAACGGCCAGGATACCGGCAACAACAACGAAAACAACGGCACTGACAACTCGGATAGTACAAACTAACCCCGACGGCCCAAAAACAGAAAGAATCCAATTTGCCCAAACTCACCAGGTAGGGTAAAAATCTGGCATTCAATCTAATTAAAAAGGAGAAGAGAACCCCCAATGAAACATAACATTATCCCTCACCGATTGTTGCTGGTTGGTCTGGCAGTGCTGCTCACCGGCGTGCTGGCAGCCTGTGGCGCATCGCCTACACAGGAACCGGCGCCCGCCGTGCAGGAAAAAGCCGAAGAGGCAGCCCCGGCAGAAGAACCCACCAAAGCCCCCACTGAGGCTCCGGTTGCCGAAGAACCCACCGAGGCCCCCACAGAAGCTCCGGCTGCCGAAGCCGAAAAACCCGCAGAAGAAGAAGCTGCCCCCGCAGAAGAAGCCACTGCCCAGGCCGTGGTTGATGAATCACAGGCTTCCAAAGCCACCGAACTTCAGGGCGGCATCACCGTAGAAAGCGATGAAGATGTAACCACGCCCCGCACCCACTACGGCGGCCAGTACAAAGACGTGTCCACCAGCGACGCCGTCAGCTTTCATCCCTACCAAACCACCGATACCGCCTCAGGCGGCTACCAGGGCATGGTCTACACCGGCGGCCTGCTCCGGCTGGATGAAAACACCCTGGAATACATTCCCAATATGGCCCAAAGCTACTCCATTTCAGAAGATGGCCTGACCTTTACCTTTAACCTGCGGAAAGGCATGAAATGGAGCGACGGCGAGCCGATTACCGCCAATGATTTTGAGTGGACCTACAATCAGGTCATCAAGCCGGAAAATGAATTTCCCTACCTGTCGCAGCTTGATTTTATCACCAGTTACAAGGCGCTGGATGATTACACCCTTGAAATCAAAATTGATGAAGTGTACGCCCCGGCGCTGGGCCAGATGTCTGGCCTGATTACCCCGCTGCCCAAACACATCTGGGAAAATCTGGACTGGTCCGACCCCGAAACCAACCCCGAAATCAACAGCCCCAGCGTGGTTTCCGGCCCGTACAAACTCAAAGAGTGGAAGCGCGACCAGTACGTGATTTTTGAGGCCAACGAAAATTACTGGTACAAAGGCCGCCCCAACATTGACGAGCAAGTACTTGAAATTGTGCCGGATTCTGACATTGCCTACCAGAAAATGAAAACCGGCGAATCGGATACCGGCGTCATTACCCCGGAAAATCTTGAAGAAGCCCGCCAGCTTGATAACGTGACTGTTTACGAATGGTGGCCCGCCGCCGCCGTGTGGAGCTACATCGGCCTGAACACCCGCGAAGGCTACCCCACCAGCGACATCAACGTGCGCCACGCCATTAACTACGCCATTGACAAACAACTGCTCACCGATGAAGTGATGCAGGGCCAGGCCAAGCGCCTCTGCTCCATCTTCCCGGAAACCTCATGGGTGTATAACCCGGATGTGCCCTGCTACGAATACGACCCCGACAAAGCCATCGAACTGTTTAAGGAAGCCGGCTACACTTACGACGGTGAAAAGATGCTCGATGAAAACGGCGACCAGTTGACCCTGCGCCTCATTTACGGCCCCAACACCAGCAAAACCCGCGAATTGATTGCCGTGACCACGCAAGACTTCCTCGGCGATATCGGCGTGAATGTAGAAGTTCAGGCGCTGGAGTGGGCCAGCTTTTTAGACGCCACCGACGCCGCCGAGCCGGAATGGGATATGTTCATTGGCGGCTGGCGCGCCACCATCGAGCCGCACATTATGTACACCATTTGGGCCGAAGACAGCATCCCGGAACTCAACTCGGTGGCCTACATCAACAAAGATGTGGAAGCCCTGTTTGATGAAGCCGGCAAAACTTACGACACCGAATTTCGCAAAGGAAAATACCAGGAAGTCCAGCGCATCATCGCCGAAGATGCACCCTACGTGTTCCTGTTTTACAGCAAACGCTGGAGCGGGCAAAACAACCGCATCAAAGGCATTGTGCCCACCGCGCTGGGCATTGGCTGGAATCAGGAAGATTGGTACATAGAAGAAACGCAGTAACGCCGCAAGCAGTGCCATTCAACGTGCCGGCAGTTTTGCCGGCACGTTGAACACCGTTCAAGTGTAAATCTTAAATCAACATGACCCGCTACATTGTTCGCCGCGCAATTCAATCTTTTTTTCTGGTCTGGCTGGCCACGCTGATAGCTTTTACCGTGTACCAGTTGGCGCCCGGCGGTCCCATTCAGTTTCTGGATGACGACCCCACTTCAACCAGCGCCGACTTCAACCGGCTCAACCGTATTTACGGGCTGGACAGGCCGGTGCCGGTGCAATACATCACCTGGTTGGCCGGCGAAGATTGGCCCCCCGCCAACGAAACCTGGCGCAGCGGCCGCTGCCTCAACAACCCGGACCGCTGCGGGCGTGGCATCATCCGCCTGGATTTTGGGCGTTCGTTCTTTTTTAAAGGCCAGCCGGCCATTGACGTGATTCTTGAGCGCGTGCCCGCCACCTTTACCCTGGCCTTTGCCAGCCTCATTTTGAGCGTGCTGGGCGGCGTGCCGCTGGGCGTTTACGCCGCGCTCCATCGCGGCAAGTTTGCCGACCACTTCATCCGGGTCAGCACGGTACTGGTCAACACGGTGCCGCACTGGTGGCTGGGGCTGTTGCTGCTCATCTTTTTGGGGGGATATTTGGGACTGGTGCCGCTCAGCGGTATGTACACCGTCGGCGATGGCTCGCTGCTGGACCGGCTGCACCACCTGATTTTGCCGGCCACGGTAGGCGCCATCGGCGGCTGGATTGGCTTCTCACGCATTTTGCGCTTTGAAATGCTTGAGGTACTCAACCAGGATTACGTGCGCACCGCCCGCGCCAAAGGTCTCACCGAACGGCTGGTGGTGTGGCGGCACGTGCTGCGCAACGCCATTATGCCCTTTGTCACCGGACTCAGCGGCATTTTTCTGCTGGCGCTGTCCGGTTCGGTGTTGTTTGAAACCGTCTTTTCCTGGCCCGGCATGGGCCGTCTGTTCATCACCGCCGTCAACGCCCGCGATTTTCCGGTGATGATGGCCCTGTTTGTCATCGGCTCATTTTTGGGCGTGCTGGGCGTGCTGATGGTTGACATTCTGTACAGTTTTGTGGACCCGCGCGTCAAGTACGATATTGTGAAGTAGCAACTTTTTCGAACTAAAACCCAATGGCTGAACAATCACTCACGCTGCCGCAACAGAAAATCAAGGCTCAGGCCCAGGTAAAAGAACTCACTTACTGGGGCGCGGTTCGCCGCAAGTTGCTGCGCGACAGAATTACGCTGGCGGCCATTGGGCTGGGCATTTTTATGGTTGCCATCACCCTGGCCGCCCCCTGGATTGCCGAAAACATACTGGGCTTTGACCCCACAGACACCAACCTGCGGATACGCAACAAACCACCCACATGGGCCACCGAAAGCTGGCCGATGTTTCAGGAATTTGCCACCACCTGCCAGCGCGGCGGCTGCGAGTGGTCGCTGTGGGGCGGCATCTTTTCCAGTTCTGCCGCCGGCCTGCGCGAATGTTTTGCCGCCGCCCCCGGTGAGTGTCACTGGCTGGGCACGGATGACGCCGGCCGCGATGTGCTGACTCGCGGATTGTACGGCGGGCGAATTTCTCTGCGGATTGGGGCGTACGTGGCCGCGGTTTCGATGACACTGGGCGTTTTTATGGGGCTGATCAGCGGTTACTACGCGGCCACCTGGGTGGATGACGTGGTCAACGCCATCATCATGACGCTCAGCAGTATTCCGCTGCTCTTTCTGCTCATCATTCTGGCCGGCACATTCCCCGTATTCCGCAGCCCGGAGGGGTTGTCATTTTTGCTGGGCATTTTTGGCTGGATGGGCGTTTCGCGCCTGCTGCGGGGGCAGTTGTTCTCTATCCGTGAGCGGGAATACATTTTGGCCAGCCGGGCCATGGGCGCATCCATCTGGCGGCTGATGTTCCGCCACATGCTACCCAACGTATCATCCATTATTATTGTGGTAGCAATTTTTGACATCGCCAGCGCCATCATTGCCGAAGCGGGGTTGAGCTTTTTGGGCGTGGGTATTGGGCCGCCCAACGCCAGTTGGGGCAACATGATGAGCGGCTCGCTGGGCAGTTTTACCAAAGCGCCGTGGCTGGTGCTGACCCCCGGCATCTTCATTTTCCTGACCACGCTGGCCATCTACCTCATCGGCGATGGCCTGCGCGACGCGCTGGACCCCTGGATTAAAAACGAATAATCGCTTCCGCCTCGATTTCAACCAGCATATCCGGCTCAATCAGGCGACTGACCTCCACCATCGTGGTGGCCGGGCGGATTTCGCCAAAAAATTCGCCGTGAGCGCGAGCCACGTCCTCCCAGCGGTCAATGTTGGTCACGTACATCCGGGTGCGCACCACATCCGCCAGCGAGGCCCCGGCCCGCACCAGCGCCGACTCGATGTTGCGCAGGGTTTGCACGGTCTGGGCGTAGGCGTCGCCAGGGGCCACAACCCGGCCCTGCGCGTCGGTGGCGGTGGTGCCGCTAACGTGAATCACACCGCCCACCCGCACCGCCCGCGAGTAACCGGCCACCGGCTCCCACGGCGTGCCGCTTGAAAAATTCTGCCGTTCGGTCACAGTCCCCCCTCACACAATCAACATTGCATCGCCAAACGAGAAAAAACGGTACCGTTCGGCGATGGCAATCCGGTACGCTTCTTTGATGAGTTCCGGCCCGGCAAAAGCGCTGACCAGCATCAACAGGCTGCTTTTGGGCAGGTGAAAATTGGTCAGCAGCACATCCACCGCCCTGAACGTGAAGCCGGGGTAAATGAACAAGTCGGTTTCTTCGTCAACCGCGGCAACCGGCTTCCACGGGCAGAGGCCGGGGTCAAATGTGCTGGCCTGCCGCAGCGAGCCGTCTACGCCCGCACTGCGCAGCGCCGCCGTCTCCAGCGTGCGCATCGAGGTAGTACCCACGGCAATCAGCCGCCCGCCGGCCAGTTTGGTCTGGTTGATGCGCCGCGCCGTGTCGGCGGTGAGCCGCACGGTTTCACGGTGAATGACGTGCTCCTCCACCCGCGCCGCCGTAACCGGCTTGAACGTATCCAGCCCGATGTGCAGGGTCACGGTGTCCAGTTGCACGCCCCGCTCGCGCAGGGCCAGCAGCACCTCCGCCGAAAAGTGCAGCCCGGCGGTGGGCGCGGCGGCGGAGCCATCCCACCGGCTGAACACCGTCTGGTAACGCTCGCCGTCCGCCAGCGGGGTGTGAATGTAGGGCGGCAGGGGCATCTGGCCCAGCTCGTCCAGCGCGGGCGGTTCGGCAAATTCCACCAGCCGCCGTGCTTCGCCCAAATCTTCCACAATTGTCAGCTCGACTTCCGGCCTGGCCTTTTTGTTCATTGCTAATTGTTCATTGGTAATTGTAATTTTCAGACCGGGTTTCAACCGCTTGCCGCCCACCAGCGCCTCCCAGCGGCGGGCATCGCGGGCTTTGAGCAGTAAAATTTCGACCTTTCCGCCGCTGGCTTTTTTGCCAAATAACCGGGCCGGAATAACCCGGCTGTCATTGGCTACCAGAATATCGCCGGCGCGAAAAAAATCCACCACCTCAGAAAAACGGTGGTGGCTGATTTGCCCCGTAGCGCGGTTAACCACCATCAACCGGCTGGCGTGGCGCGGCTCAACCGGAGTTTGGGCAATCAATTCCGGGGGGAGCGGGTAATCAAATTCAGAAACGTTCATTTGGCTTCTCTGTCACATGGATGGTGTAATCAAGAGTGCTGGTATTGTTTTCGCGGTTTTTTGCCGTAACCGTTAGCTGATAAACTCCGGGCATGCGGCCGGTGACAATCAACGTAAGTTTTTGATTGGCGCGGTTTTCTCCCGATGTTGAAAGAAGTGCACGTTGACCATTGGCTTCGCACAACAGGTTGTTGGTTGTTTCATCTACCGGCTGCCACCGATACCGGCAAACTCTGACATCCAGCAACCTATTTGGAAAGGACCCGGCCTGTTCGCCAACGGGCTGCCCGTTCACAGAAATATTTATTGATTCCAGAAAAACGGGACTCAGATGTGTGCTGTTCAATTGAACAGGCCGGTTCACTTCAAGATACAAATCTTTGATAAAAGCTTGTTGGCGGGCCGGATTTGATGAAATCACTGTAGACAAACCCGCATGTGATAAAGGCACATGTTGCTCTTGATGCAGCACATATCGAACGGGCGTTTGTTCACCGGATTGCGGCACAATTTGCAGCACCATACCGGGATTTGATTTGACCCACAACCCGGAAGATGTATCCGGCTCTACCACACCCACAGTGAGTCCAATTTGCTCAAAAATGGGTTCCAACGCCTCCAGCGAAACCCCGCTAACCAGCAAAGCCAACAAAATACAAGCTATAAACAGCAGAATTACCAACAAAATTTCCCACAAAGGAAATCGGCAGCCTGACGGCTCGGTGGAATCTGGAGGTTTATGCCCGGTTGACTCTATTTTACCCGCACCTGGTGAAACCGGGTCCAGGCCAGATTCACCCGGCTTTTTGGGTGAATCAGATTCTACAGGAATCAGTGTAACCGGCTCTATGTCATGGATGCTTGCCCTGACTTTGTAGAACTTGCCGTCTTCATTTTCCCATTCCTCAAATTCCTGCGGTCTGATTTCAAGGACAACATTGGTTATTTTCAATACGCGCAACAAGGCGCTATTTATATCCAGCCGGAATAAAAGGTTTTTGATTGCATCTTCGGGTACAAGCAACTCAAACAAGACGCTGTGCGCTTTGAGCGATTTTACTTCAACCTGAGAGGGAGCAATTCCCATAACTGCCGCAAATGCTCTGATCGCCGGCTCTATGTTGGTGGTTCTGATGTCTTGATCAACTGTGATAAAAACCCGGCCTGCCTGTACTCCGGTTTCAGTTGCAGGCTCATCCAACGATTGCCTTTCTGCACGCAATTCTCCAAGGGCCGCTTCGATGTCTTCAATTTCAATCACCACATGAGCAGGGGTATCGTACCCTTGCCGCGCCTGTTGTTCTTTAAGAAGTTGAAGCCGTCTTTCATGCAGAGAAATTAACTGGTCCAAATTTTCAAGTTTTTCCTGCAATTCGCTTGAAGGCATGACCCATATTCCTTTCACCCTCCGCCGTTGGAGCTTATCTTTACCCATAAAGAGGGAAAGTTAGGAGGTGTTAAAAATTAGCCAAGATTGAGTAATGTCGAACAAACGGCGCCAGCCGCGCCAAAGAACCT